>JAQWIK010000061.1 GCA_029248915.1 Paracoccaceae bacterium
ACACCTTGGGAAATTAGTTCAATATTACTACCCCCTAAGAAAATTGGACACCTGTATTCAAAAGTTTTTCTAATTTTCTTAACGCAGTTGGCGGTTTCGTTCACGCTTAAATAGCTTGCACATGAAAAAAGGATTCCATCGTAATCGTTGGCACTTTGCAACTCGCAAACGTCTGAATAATTCACGTCTAATTTTATTTTTAAAGAGTGCCCTTGTCGTCTCAGCATGTCACCCAAAACTAAAGCTCCAACTGTATGCTGTTCGCTTTCATGAACGCAGACAAGAAACCTTTTTCCATCATAAGAATCGACATTAGATGGTCTTTCTTCAGTTATCTGCTTCAATATTATCTGTAAGTTGGCTGATCCAACCGTTGCTTCAGAAAAACTTAATGAGTCGTTTGCCCAAGATTCTCCGAGTTTAGTTGCAGCTAAAGGAATGCAATAATCGACAATAGTGTCATGCTTGAGCCCCAACTCAACGAGCTCTTTTAAAGCAATTTTTTTATCGAAGGTTCCAGATAAACAATGGCGGACCAATAAAATCCCGGCCTCTTCAACCCATTCTGAGTTTGCTGGATGTAAAAGATGTACTTTACTTGTGTTTAGCGCTGAGTGCACTAGCCTCGAGATCATAGCGTCACTCGAACTCGATGGTATTCTTATACTTTTGTTGCTCACACTTGCCTCCAATCCCTGATCGACTTAGGCCAAGCAGCTTATGTTTAAATCCACAGTACTTATATTAAACGATACTTAAAGTTATGCAATTTGTCCAATTTAATTTAGTTTCAAATATTTTAAAAAAAGTTGCCTTATCTTTTATCAAAAGTGATGAAACGTCTAACTTACCAAACTTTTTATATAATTAGAGACTTTTTAAAAGTTATGTAAGTTTTTAATGACATATTTTTATGCTCAGTGATTATGAAATGTCTAACTCTTCGTTTGTTTATATAAATAGACACTTTTTAAAAAGTTATGTAAGTTTTTATTGACATATTTTTATGCTCAGCAATACTGAAGTTATCCGCTTAGCCCGTCATACGACAGCCGAGGGACGAAGAGAGCAAAAGAAAGACCACGACTTGCTGTATACTGCAGAAGAAAAAAAGCGCAGGGATGAGACTATTTGGACACAAGTGCAGGGGGTACTTGCGCCGCTACAATTTTTTATTTTTCTCGTATCCACCTATCTCGTTTTAAAGTATTTAAATACTGGCGAGGGCTACCAGTTAGCCACTATTTCCGTAATTGCTAAAACCTCTATTCTATTATTAATAATGATCACCGGTGCGATCTGGGAAAAGGTTGTTTTTGGTCAGTACCTCTTGGCGACTGCGTTTTTTTGGGAAGACGTTGTAAGTTTCTTCGTAATTTTCTTGCATATTGTTTATGTCCTTGCTCTCTGGATGAATTTATTTTCAGAGCATCAACTTATGTTGCTGGCCCTTTGTGCGTATGCTGCGTATTTTGTAAATGCTATACAATTTCTCATAAAATTAAGGGCTGCTAGGCTGCAGTCAGCTTGGGAGGATGCTTATGTCCAGTGAAAAATCCCTGTCTGGCTGCACGAATGCACCTGTCCTCAAGGAACGTGGGCAGCATGAAGTTTTTTGCGGTTTGACATCGATAATTTGGCTGCATCGGAAAATGCAGGATGCATTTTTTCTTGTTGTTGGCTCAAGGACTTGCGCTCATTTACTGCAGAGTGCTGCTGGGGTGATGGTATTTGCTGAGCCTCGATTTGGTACTGCTATACTGGAAGAAACAGACTTGGCTGGGATGGCGGATGCTCAGCAGGAGCTTGAAAGGACCGTAGAAGAGTTACTTTCAAGGCGGACGGACATTAGGCGTTTATTTTTGGTTGGTTCATGCCCATCAGAGGTTATAAAGTTAGATTTAGCCACCGCAGCGGAAAAATTATCTGAACAATATTTTCCAAAAGTAAACGTGATCAATTATTCTGGTTCAGGAATAGAGACTACTTTTACTCAAGGAGAAGATGCTTGTTTGGAGGCGGTGATTCGGGGGCTTAGGTCATCGAATGATGAACAACTTGTAATACTTGGGGCACTTCCAGACATTGTTCATGATCAGATGCTAAGGCTTTTGGAGCAGCTTGGCTTGAAGAATGTCTCTGTTTTGCCTCAGGTTAGAGTTGATGACGAAGTTTCTGTAGGGAGTAATACTCATTTTATATGTGCACAGCCGTTTCTAGGCGCAAGTTTTGAAGAGATGGTTCGTCGTGGAGCAAAGCCAATCTTTGCTCCTTTTCCTTTTGGTGCGAATGGAACAACCGCTTGGTTAAAGGCTATTTGTGATATATTTGGGATCTCAAAAGAAACTTTTGAAGCAGTAACGGATGCTCCTCGTCGACGCGCAGAAATCGCTATCGAAAAGGTTTCGAAAATATTAACTGGTCGTTCACTTTTTCTTTTTCCAGATAGCCAGCTTGAGATACCGTTAGCAAGGTTTTTAAATCAAGAATGTGGAATGAAATTAATTGAAGTTGGAAGCCCTTACATTCACAAACAGTTGGTTGGGCCTGATCTGCAGCTTCTTCCAGAGGGAACAACCATCTCTGAAGGTCAAGATGTTGATAAATAGTTAGATCGGGTGTTTAATCACATGCCAGATTTGACTGTTTGTGGATTAGGGTTGGCAAACCCTTTAGAGGCGAAAGGCTTAACCACAAAGTGGGCTATCGAGTTAGTTTTTAGTCCAATACATTTTTATGAACAGGCTGCTGACCTAGCATCACTATTTGCTCGTCCTATAAATCGATCTGAGAAACTTAAGATTGGTAGGGTCGCATGAAGCTCTCAGTTTGGACATATGAAGGTCCTCCGCATGTCGGAGCGATAAGAGTGGCAACCGGTATGGAGAAAGTCCATCTAGTTCTGCATGCGCCTCAAGGTGATACTTACGCTGATTTGCTTTTTACAATGATTGAAAGACGGAACCATCGACCTCCCGTAACCTATACCACATTTCAAGCTCGTGATTTGGGATCAGATACGGCGGGCTTGTTTAAAAAGGCTTGTATTGAAGCTTATGAAAGATTTAAACCAGAATTGTTGCTCGTGGGCGCCTCATGTACTGCCGAGTTAATTCAGGATGACCCAGGTGGTTTAGCCGAAACACTTGGTTTGCCAATTCCAGTAGTGGCTCTAGAATTGCCCAGTTATCAGCGGAAAGAAAATTTTGGTGCCGATGAAACTTTTTTCCAAATTGTAAAAACCCTTTCAAGGCCTTTGGAAAAAACCAACGAAATTACGTGCAACCTTATAGGGCCAACAGCATTAGGCTTTAGGCACCGTGATGATGTTTTGGAAATGACGAAATTATTAAATTCCATGGGAGTTACAGTAAATGTTTGTGCACCCTATGGTGCTACACCAAAAGATATAGAGCTCATTTCGCAGGCGCACTTCAATGTTTTGATGTATCCTGAGACTGGTGAAATGGCATGTAGATATTTAGAGCGTACTTATTCACAACCTTTCACTAAAACGGTCCCAATAGGCGTTGGAGCTATTTCTGATTTTGTCAAAGAAGTCTCTGAAATCGTAAAAATAAATACAAGTAATGCTAACACTTATTCTCAGCTCCCTTGGTACTCTGCTTCGGTAGACAGCACTTACCTTACAAGCAAAAGAGTTTTCATTTTTGGAGATGGCACGCATGCGATGACTGCCGCTCGAATTGCAAGAGACGAAATTGGTTTTGAGGTGGTGGGTCTGGGCTGTTTTAATAGAGAGTTGGCTAGGCCTATGCGAAAGTTTGCCGCTACATTTGGTCTGGATGCTCTCATTTCGGATGATTATCTGGAGGTCGAAAAGCATATTCAAGCCATTGCGCCAGAACTTATTTTAGGTACTCAGATGGAGCGACATATCGGAAAACGATTGGGAATTCCATGTGCTGTTATTTCAGCGCCAGTTCATGTTCAAGACTTTCCTGCTCGGTACTCTCCGCAAATGGGGCCAGAAGGTGCTAACGTAATTTTCGACACCTGGGTTCATCCTTTAGTTATGGGATTAGAAGAGCATTTACTTACTATGTTTAGGGAAGACTTTGAGTTTCATGATGAAGCAGGTCCTAGCCATCATGCAGCGCACAGCCCTGGTCAGAAAAATGAGACGGAAATTGATAAAGTTGATGTAGTTGCTGAGGATAGCTCTGAGAATAATTTAATTTGGCTAAAGGATGCTGAAAAAGAGCTTAGAAAAATCCCATTCTTTGTTAGAGGCAAGGCACGGAAAAATACTGAAAAGTATGCTCAGAATAATGGTTTTTCAGAAATATCTATAGAAACCCTTTACGAGGCAAAGGCTCATTATGCGCGATAGTGTGGATCATATCTTTTCCGATAGTGTCAATTACAGAATTGTAATTGTAACTCTAGATTCTCATAACGCCCGACCTTGTGAGCGAGCATTAATGAATATGCTGCCTGATTTTAATGGATTACATATTGATATATTTGCTGCCGCAGAATGGGATGAAGATCCTGCAGCTTTCGCGGCTGTTCGCGAAGCTATCGCTCAGGCTGACATAATTGTTATCAATCTTTTATTTTTAGAGCATCATGTGAAAAGGCTTTTGCCGGAAATTCAACTGAGGCGAAATTCTTGTGATGCAATTGTAGGAATGATCAGTGACGCGGAGCTTGTAAAGCAGACGAAAATGGGTGCGCTTGATATGCTTTCCCCACAAAGCAATGTTATGTCTCTTTTAAAGAAGTTGAGGGGCTCTTCAAAACCATCTAGTGAAAGTGGCGAAAAGAAGATGCGCATGCTTCGCAGACTTCCTAAAATCTTGAAATTTATTCCGGGAAAATCGCAAGACTTAAGGGCTTGGTTTCTAGCAATGCAATATTGGTTAGGAGGCTCAGATGAAAATATTGAATCTATGTTGCGCTTTCTAATTTCACGATATTCGCGAGTGGAGAGTTGGCGTGGTTGCAAAACCGAGATGCCAAAAGATTATCCTGATGTAGGCCTGTATCATCCTGATTTAAAAGAAAAAATAATCGATAGTATTGGGGGTCTACCAAAACTGGAAAGCCCCGTAGGAACAGTCGGTATTCTTTTGATGCGATCTTATGTCTTGAGTGGAGACACGGCGCATTATGATGCTGTCATTAAGAGATTTACGGAACATAATATTCAAGTTGTCCCAGCTTTTTCTGGTGGATTAGATGCGCGACCAGCTATCGAAAAATATTTCAAAAATTCTGAAAAACCGGTAATTGATGGTCTTCTATCGCTTACAGGGTTTTCGTTGGTCGGTGGGCCCGCGTATAACGATAGTGAAGCTGCTGTAACTGTTTTGAAGGAATTAAATTTACCCTATGTTGCTGCTCACCCTTTGGAATTTCAGACGTTATCGCAATGGTCTGATTCAAGTGGTGGTCTTGGCCCAATAGAAACAACAATGCTTGTTGCTCTTCCTGAACTGGATGGTGCAATCAATCCTACAGTATTTGCTGGCCGTCACGGTAATAGTGGCGAGCTTAGAGCAATGGCCCCCTGCGATGAGCGGATTAAAATTCTTGCTGAAAGATGCAAAAAACTAATTTTATTAAAAAAGAAAGCACCTGAAAATAAAAAAGTAGCAATTATTATTTTTGGTTTTCCGCCAAACGCGGGTGCTGCGGGAACTGCTGCTTATCTGAATGTTTTTGGTTCATTATATCGAACAATGCTACAGATGAAATTGGATGGTTATGACATAGAAGTTCCCTCATCGGTTGAAGAATTAAGAGATGAAGTTTTAAATGGTAATTCGTCAAAATTTGGTCAAGATGCGAACGTTGCTTGTAGAGTTGATGCAAATTGGATTGTTAAAAACACACCATGGTTGGAAGAAATTGAAGATCAATGGGGTTCAGCTCCTGGCCGTATCCAGTCTGACGGTAACTCAGTTTTTGTATTAGGAAAAGACTTCGGCAATGTTTTCGTAGGATTGCAACCCTCGTTTGGCTATGAGGGTGATCCTATGCGTTTATTATTCGAAAAGGGGTTCGCCCCAACGCATGCATTTTCAACTTTTTATCAATGGTTGAAAAATGAGTATCAAGCAGATGCGATTCTACATTTTGGTATGCATGGCGCACTTGAATTTATGCCAGGCAAGCAGGTTGGTTTGAGTGGAGAAGATTGGCCGGATCGCTTAATCGGTAATTTGCCTAATATATATCTTTATGCGTGTAACAATCCCTCTGAGGCTAGTTTGGCAAAGCGGCGAAGTAATGCGATCACCATAACACACCTTACACCACCAGTGATAGCAGCTGGGCTATATAAAGGGTTGCAAGAACTAAAAGATAGTTTGATCCGCTGGCGTGAGATGCTTGATTCCGATGCTGCGAGACCGGAATTAGCGGCTTTGATCCAGGAACAAGCTGAGATATTAGATTTTTCTGAAACAGATATTGATGCGCTTTGGCTTAAGTTGTTAGAAACTGAAGAGGCACTGGTTCCGGAAGGCTTGCATATTTTGGGTGAAGAGCTTTCAGATCATCAATGTAAAAGCTATATAGATGCGATTGATGGGCTTGGGTCGGAAGAGCGAGATAAGCTATTCACAGCGCTCAAAAAGCAAAGTGAAATTCCAGCATTAATGAATGCGCTTGCGGGTCATTACATTCCGCCTGTTCCAGGCGGAGATATTGTTCGCTCAGCAGATATTCTTCCAACCGGAAGAAATATCCATGCTTTTGACCCATTTAGAATGCCGACTGTTTTTGCGTGCCGTCAAGGTGAAATTCAGGCAGAATTATTGCTCGAAACTCACAAAAAATTCCCTAAAACTGTTGCCTTAGTTTTATGGGGCTCTGATAATATTAAGTCAGATGGCCAGCAAATAGCACAAGCACTTGCATTGATAGGGGCAGTTCCAAGGTTTGACAGTTTTGGGCGGCTTTCAGGGGCAGATTTAATTCCACTAGAAAAGTTGGGAAGACCCAGAATTGATGTTGTAATGACACTTTCTGGGATTTTTAGAGATCTTTTGCCGCTTCAAACTAAAATGTTGGCTGAAGCAGCATACAAGGCTGCCGCAGCAGACGAAGATCCTTCGCAGAATTTTGTTCGTGCAAACGTCTTGGACTATATGGCCAAGACTGACAGTGATCTTGAAACAGCAGCTTTGAGAATATTTTCAAATGCGGAAGGCGCGTATGGCTCTAATGTAAATCAACTGGTGGATAGTTCATCCTTCGATGAAGAAGATGAATTAGCAGATGCTTATGAGGCTCGTAAAAGTTTCGCGTATGGACGAGATGGCAAGCCCAGTCAAAACAAAAAATTACTCAAAAATGTTTTGGCTAAAGTTGAATTAGCTTATCAGAATTTAGAAAGTGTCGAGCTTGGTATCACTACTGTTGATCACTATTTTGATACCTTAGGTGGGATATCAAAAGCAGTTAGCAGAGCTCGTGAAGGTGAAGCTATAGATGTTTATATATCCGATCACACAAGAGGAAATGGAAAAGTCCGAACACTGGCAGATCAAGTTTCTCTGGAAACACGTTCAAGATCATTGAACCCAAAGTTTTACGAATCTTTGCTTGATCATGGTGCTGAAGGTGTGCGTCAACTGGAAGCTCAGGTTACAAATACACTTGGTTGGTCAGCCACAACAGGAAAAGTAGAGCCTTGGGTTTACCAAAGAATTAGTGAAACCTTTGTTCTTGATGAAGAGATGCGAAATAGAATTGCTGATCTGAACCCGACTGCCAGTTCGCGAATGGCGAATAGGTTGCTTGAGGCAAATGATCGCTCTTATTGGAACCCAGATCCTGAGACAATTGCTGCACTTCAAGATGCAGCAGACACGCTTGAGGATCGAATGGAAGGAGTAGCGGCGCAATGAAATTAAAATTATCAAAAACAAAAAGGTGTATGTTATGAGCCCATTAGACAAGTCCCCACCGCAATTAAGCGGTCAAGATGGTGAAGGGTCGGTGCAAGTACATCAAGATCCTGAGATGAAAATTGAAGGAGCAAAAGTTTTTTCTGTTTATGGAAAGGGTGGAATTGGTAAATCAACAACTAGTTCAAACTTGTCAGCTGCTTTTTCAACATTAGGCAAGCGGGTGCTACAAATTGGATGTGATCCCAAACACGATAGCACTTTCACGTTGACGGGAACCTTAGTTCCGACAGTTATAGATATTTTGAAGCAGGTCGATTTTCATTCTGAAGAACTTCGTCCTGAAGATTTTATTTTTGAAGGCTTCAATGGTGTTAAATGCGTTGAGGCTGGAGGTCCGCCAGCCGGTACTGGATGTGGTGGCTATGTAGTTGGTCAAACAGTTAAACTATTAAAGCAACATCATCTGCTTGAAGATACGGATGTCGTAATTTTTGATGTACTGGGCGACGTTGTTTGTGGTGGTTTTGCTGCACCTCTGCAGCATGCAGACAGAGCTTTGATTGTTACTGCAAACGATTTTGACAGCATCTATGCAATGAATAGAATAATTGCTGCGGTTCAAGCTAAATCAAATAATTACAAAGTGAGGCTTGCTGGTTGCATCGCAAACCGATCCCGCGAAACAAATGAAGTAGACCGGTATTGTAAGGAAGTGGGGTTCAATAGAATAGCTCATATGCCAGATGTTGATGTGATCCGTCGATCTCGATTAAAAAAGAAAACACTCTTTGAAATGGACGCCGACGAAGAAGTGGTGGCTGTTCAGAAGGAATATGTCCGACTGGCTGAAACGCTCTGGAATGGAACGGAGCCGCTTGCTCCCGCCCCGCTAGAGGATAGAGTTATCTTTGAGTTATTAGGCTTTGATTAATGCTTTATGACCAAACTCTTTCTCGTGTTGAGACTTATTTTGATAAAACTGCGTCAAAGACGTGGGAGCAACTTACTTCGGATGCTCCAGTATCTAAAATTCGTCAAACTGTACGGGCTGGGCGAGAAAGAATGCGGCATAAATTGTTAAATCGATTACCAAAGGAAATAAAAGGGGCTCGAATATTAGATGCCGGTTGTGGAACTGGTCAATTAACAGCTGAGCTCGTTAAGAGAGGGGCCTCGGTTGTTGCAACTGATATAAGTCAGTCTTTAATTCAGATAGCTAAAGAAAGAATTTCTGACCGTTACCATAACAAAATTAATTTTCATGTAGGTGATTTATGTAGCAAGAATCTTGGAAAGTTCGACTACGTAGTCGCTATGGATAGTCTAATTTATTATTCGTTAGAAGATCTTACTAGGATTTTGACTGAGTTAAAGCAACGAACTGATCGAGAAATAATTTTTACCGTCGCTCCTAGAACAAAGCTTTTACAAGCTATGTGGTATTTAGGAAAACTAGCTCCAAAGGGAGATAAATCGCCCGTTATGGTGCCTCAGTCTCTTAGTAAAATATCAAAAAATTTAACTGGAATTGCCGATACCAATGATCTTGGACGAATTTCTTCAGGATTTTATATTTCACAGGGTGTCAGTTGCTTTTGATGTCGAGTTCAAAGTCTCATATCGCTTCAAGTTTTATGAAAAAACTTCTTCCATTTTCGGATGCGGCTAGTGCTGACTTACCTCTTGGACAATTGCTTCGTCTTTCTTTGTTCCAGATTTCAGTTGGTATGGCGACCGTACTATTGTTGGGAACACTAAATAGAGTGATGATCGTTGAGCTTGGTGTTCCCGCAACTATTGTTGCATTTATGGTGGCAATTCCAGTTTTAATTGCTCCATTTAGAGCAGCCTTAGGTTTCAAATCTGATCACTATCGCTCGGCAATTGGCTGGAAACGAATACCATTTATCTGGTTTGGGTCTCTTTGGCAGATGGGTGGTTTGGCAATTATGCCCTTTGCACTAATCATTTTATCCGGTGAGCAAACCGTTGGCCCTTTGTGGGCTGGAGAAGTTCTCGCGGGCTTGGCATTTTTAATGACTGGGCTTGGTTTGCACATGACCCAGACAGCTGGATTAGCACTTGCTAGCGATAGAGCACCAAAAGATAAACGACCGCGAGTTGTGGCTCTTTTATACGTTATGTTTTTAGTAGGTATGGGTTTATCCGCTCTAGTCATCGGGTATCTGTTGAGGGATTTTTCAAATATTCGGCTTATTAGAGTAGTCCAAGGCGCAGCGTTATTTGGTTTTATCATAAATTTGATTGCAATGTGGAAGCAAGAAAATATCAAACCTATGTCGAAACCTGAAAGAGCTGCACCTTTTCCATTATTTAAAGAGGCGTGGAAAGACTTTATAAATGTGCCTAATAATGCTCGGCTAATTATGGTTGTTTTAGTTGGAACTATTGCTTTTAATATGCAGGATGTTCTTCTCGAGCCCTATGGCGGGCAAGTGCTGAAATTAAATGTAAGTGAAACAACGTTATTAACAGTTGCTTGGGCAGTTGGAGCTCTTTTTGGTCTTGGGATTGCTGCGCAGAGATTAAATAAAGGAATAGATCCGAGCAACCTGATGTATTTTGGTGTCTTGGTAGGCCTTGTCGCTTTCACCTGTGTAATTTTAGCCTCACCGATATTGTCAGTTGTTTTATTCTTTATAGGTACGTTTTTGATCGGCTTAGGTGCTGGTCTATTTTCAGTTTCAACGCTAATTGCCGCTATGAACTTGCCACTAGCTGGCAAATCAGGACGTGGGTTGGCTTTGGGAGCTTGGGGAGCTGCGCAAGCTACAGGCGCAGGTTTAGCCATTGCAATAGGTGGAGCCACACGAGATATCGTGAATGCCATTGCATTGAATGATAGTTTGGGCGCATCATTAAATAATGAAGCGACAGGCTATCTATTTGTTTATCATATAGAATTAGCACTTCTTGTGGTGACCTTGGTGATATTGTCACCTTTAATAAAAAGTGCACGAAATAAGGAAATAAAATCTAATCAGAAATCAGCGCGTATTGAAATAGCTGATTTTCCTATGTAATTTGAATCGTTGAAAGGAAACAAAATGGACCTGATATTATTTGGAAACTTTGATTTAGCTAGCCTATCTATATGGCTATTCTGGATCTTTTTTGCTCTATTGATTTTTTATATTCAAAGAGAGAACATGCGTGAGGGTTACCCATTGGAAAATGATGACGGTAGCGAAGCTGCAAACCAGGGGCCTTTCCCATTGCCTGATGCAAAAACGTTTGAGTTGCCGCACTCCCGTGGTGAAGTAACAGTGCCAAATGCAAACGGAGAGGGTCGTTCTGTCGCTGTAGAGCAAACAAGTGTTGCCAATGGTTATCCTTTTGAGCCCACTGGTGATCCAATGAAAGATGGAGTTGGCCCAGCATCTTGGGCTCCGCGTCGCGATGTTCCTGAGTTGGATGGACATGGCCACCCAAAAATAATTCCTATGTCTGCAAACAGTAAATTTGCTGTCAGTGCTGGGCGTGATCCTCGTGACTTGCCTGCTGTTGCAGGAGATGGAGAAGTTGTTGGTAAAATCTCTGATATGTGGGTTGACGAACCAGAACAACTCGTTCGTTACTTAGAAATTCAGCTTGATACTAATTACGGTAAAGGATCACGGCTCGTACCAATGACACTTGCTAAAATTCACAAAGATAGAGTGGCAATTAAATCAATTTTCGGTGAGCATTTTAATGATGTTCCGAAGCATAGTTCAAAGAACCAAGTAACTCTTTTGGAAGAAGATAAAATTTCTGCTTACTACGCGGGTGGGAATATGTACGCCTCGAAAAAAAGATTTGAACCACTTACTTAAAATAGGAGAAACCTAAATGTCACAAGATGATTTTGCTTTTGAACCAATAAGAGGACTTCCCGAACGCCCTCCTGAAGGTGAGATCATTTTGTGGCAAGGGCAACCAAACTGGTTGCGCCTTACTGTCGAATCGCTGAATGTTTGGTGGGTCTTGGGTTATTTTATTTTCTTGTTTGTTTGGAGGTTTATTTCGGTATCTGATCTGATGCCCATTGGTCAAGCTCTACTAGTTTCATTTCCATTTTTAGCCTTGGCAATGATAGTTACTCTTCTTTTAATGCTTGTTGGGTATATCTTAGCAAGAACAACAGTTTATACTATAACGAACAAACGTGTTGTTATGAGAATTGGTGCTGCACTTACGGTGACACTCAATATACCCTTTACTGAAATTGAAAATGCAGCAATTGCTTCGAGTTCTGGGAATTTTGGCAGTATAGCCATTGATACTAAACAGGATGCTAAGTTTTCTTTTTTAATTCTTTGGCCGCATGTTCGCTCATGGCATTTTAAAAAGCCAAAGCCTAGTTTGAGGTGCATTCCTGATGCACCTGAAGTTGCTGAAATTTTAGCTAATGCGGCAAAAGCGAGATTGATCGAAGAGAAAGATAGCCCAAAGAAAAAGCCTCAGGGCATCGAAGCTGTAGTGAGTTAGGAGTAGCCAGATGATAAGCTTCGCACTCAAAAAAAAGAAAGTTAAGACAATATTAGCCGAAACCACGAAAGGGGAATAAAGTGGGTATTTTCACGAGAACTAAAGAACACGCGCCATGTACTGTTGAGGTGAGCCATAAATTTGAAAGTCTCCATGCGCATGTTCGTTTTAATAATGGTGCAATTATTTATCCTGGAGATGAAGTGCAAGTTCAGGGCCCTGAGATCATGGCTCCTTTCGGTGAAGTAGTTACAGAGAACAGGGAAGCCGTAATACTGAGGGCAAACTTTCTGGAGCGCTTATGGACAAAAACTTTTGGTGATTTTGAAGTTATGGAACTCTGTGAGTTTTCATTTTCTGAGGAGGCAACGCTATGAACAAGCATTCGGCAGATGCAACTACTGCAGAGGAAGCAATTGCAATTCAATCAGCATTAGACAGTGATATGGCGACCGAGGTTGCGATGCAGGATACTCTGCTAACACCAAGATTTTATACCACAGACTTTGATGAACTCGATGCGATAGATGTAAGCCAGATTTCAGAGGAGTGGGAACCACTTATGGAGAGAATGCGCAGTGACCCTAATAAAGGACATTTCAAGAAAAATGAAGATTGGGATAAAGTAGACTGGGAGGGTATGGAACCTAAACTCAAAAAGGAATTTATCGACTTTTTGATTAGTTCCTGCACAGCCGAATTTTCCGGATGTGTGCTTTATAAGGAAATGAAGCGCAGGGGTTCTAATGAAGATATAACTCAACTATTTCAATTGATGGCTCGCGATGAGGCCAGACATGCTGGTTTTATAAACGACGCTCTCAGAGAGGCCGGTGTGGCTGTAAATTTAGGGTTTTTAACACAGAAAAAGAAATATACTTATTTCCGGCCTAAATTTATCTATTACGCAACTTACCTATCTGAGAAAATTGGGTACGCTCGGTATATTACGATATATCGGCATCTTGAAAAAAATCCACAATATAGATTTCATCCAATTTTTAAGTGGTTTCAAGAATGGTGCAATGACGAATTTGCTCACGGCGAGGCATTTGCACTTTTGATGAAAACAGATCCTAAGCTTACCGCTGGTATAAATGTTTTTTGGATAAAATTTTTTCTGACTGCTGTGTATGCAACTATGTATATCCGGGACCATCAAAGGCCGGCATTTCACAAAGCATTAGGAGTTGACCCTGACTGGTACGCTGAAGAAGTTTTCACTAAAACCTCAGAGTTGACTAAGCAAATTTTCCCAATAACTCTTGATATCGATAATCCAAAATGGTTCGCGAAAGTAAAAAAACTTCAAAAAGTTAACGTACAGCTTGCGGATGCAAAAAAGAATAAGAATAGATTCAAGCAACTTTGGTTTAGTTCAAGGGCAGCATTTATTTTTCTTTCACTTTTGGCTATTCCGGCGAAAAGCAACAAGGTACCAAATATTACCAGCATGGAGCCCGCATATTGATGGGAGGTTCTATTTTCATAGCTATGGTTGCTGCAGTATTTCTGTGGTGGTTTTCAACTGGGGCAATACTCTTAGTTGTCAGGATAACAGAAAATTTTAATTTTTTTACAAAACTAAAAGTCTGTATTTTTAGCTTGCCAATTTTGGTAGTAGGTCTTTTTGGGATTTGGAAAACAAGTTTTAATCTGACGATTTTAGACTCTTATCTTGCTTTCGGTTCAGCGCTTTTAGTTTGGGGCTGGATAGAGCTTACATTTTTGACTGGCGTAATAACAGGACCAAACAAATCACAATGCCCAAAAAACATAACACTATTTGAAAAATTTATTCGTGCATGGGGGACTTTAGCTTATCATGAGATTTCTTTACTTCTAGGATTAGGAGTTGTGATATTATTGGGATATGCTCAGGGAAACCAATTTGGTATCTGGACTTTTACGGTTCTGTATTTTGCTAGGATATTTGCTAAGCTTAATCTTTTTTTGGGAGTTCCGCATATAAATGCAGAATTCATTCCTGAAGCCCTTTCTCATTTGAAAAGCTACTTTAAAATATCAAAATTAAACTGGTTTTTCTCAGTATCTGTAACACTATTAACGCTAACAACAGTCTTTTGGGTAGAACGGCTTTTTGCTGTTCAGAACTCACATGAAGTTGTAGGTTTTTCTTTATTATTCGCCATTTCTTTAATGGCTCTATTGGAGCACTGGTTTATGGTTTTATCTATACCTGATGCTCGATTATGGCGATGGATGCTGCCCAAAACAAAAACTAAACAAAACTACATAAATGGGGACTACAATGGACTTTGATGCTTTATTCTCTGATCAATTAGATCTTCTCAAAAAAGAAGGTAATTATAGAATTTTTGCCGAATTAGAACGTCAGAGCGGAGCTTTCCCAAAAGCGAAAAGCTATGATAAGAGATCGCCCGAAAATGTTACTATTTGGTGTTCAAATGATTATCTTGGAATGGGACAAAGCCAGATTGTCAAAGATGCTATGAAATCTGTAATTGATACAAATGGATGTGGTGCTGGTGGCACAAGAAATATATCGGGAACCAACCATCATCATGTTTTGTTGGAAAATGAGTTAGCAGATTTACACCGAAAAGAGGCGGCACTTTTGTTTACATCGGGCTATGTTTCGAATTGGGCCTCTCTCGGAACCTTAGGTTCGAAGTTACCCAATGCGGTTATACTTTCTGACTCAGCCAATCATGCGAGTATGATTGAAGGTATAAGGCACTCACGTGCGGATAAAGTCATTTGGAAGCACAATGACCCGGACGATCTTGATAGAAAGTTAAAGGCAATAGGCCCTAACCGTCCCAAAATTGTTGCATTCGAGTCTGTCTATTCTATGGATGGTGACATTTCTCCAATGCAGGAAATTGTTGAAGTGGCAGAAAGTCATAATGCCATGACATATTTGGATGAAGTTCATGCAGTTGGTTTGTACGGTCCAAGAGGTGGGGGTATTTCCGAAGAATTAGGACTTTCAGACCGAATAACCCTAATAGAAGGCACCCTTGGAAAAGCATATGGCGTCATGGGTGGATATATAACTGGATCTAAAATTCTTTGTGATTTTATAAGATCTTTCGCCAGTGGATTTATTTTTACAACTGCTTTGCCACCTGCTGTTGCAGCAGGCGCAAGAGCATCTATAGCTCATTTAAAATCTTCTGAGTTAGAGCGAAAACGTCAGCAAAAGCAGGTACAAAAACTTAGAAGTGATTTAGATCGGGCTGGAATACCACATATGAATAATCCATCACACATTATACCAGTAATGATAAAAGATCCTGTGAAGTGTAAAATGTTGTCAGATATTTTAATGCGAGATTATGGTATATATGTGCAGCCAATTAATTACCCTACGGTTCCCAAGGGAACTGAGAGGTTGCGTTTTACGCCGTCGCCAATGCATTCAGACGTAGATATAGATCACTTAGTAAATGCATTAAATGTACTTTGGAAACAGTGCGCTATTGCTCGTGTTGTAGCTTAGGTTTTTACATTCTTCTTTAAGGAAAGTAGATAGTTCAATATTACTAATTTTTTAGCAAGTTTAATAATTGGGCTCAGAATAGGTTAATTTAAAGTTGTGGAGCCTTTAGCTGTTCCAAAATCAACTGGCTAATCGCATGTGGCATTTCTTCATGTACAAGATGGCCAGCCCCTTCAATTTCTTTATACTGACTTTTTGGTAATATTTGTGACCATTTTTTAGAAATGCTGATGGGAACCGTTTTATCTAAATTTCCAACTAAAAAATTGACATTTGAATTTGAATTTTTCAGGTGTTGCAGGAACTCTGAAATATCCCACTCCGCCATTAACTTTAAAGTTCCTTTGACATGATCAGGGTCTGAAAAAAGCACTTTATAATACTCTAGTCTATCACTTGTGATTTTAGAGCCAGTATTGGCAATCAACTTTTCAGTTCTTTCGCTATTTTTGGATAAACCGGCTAGTATATCTGACGAATAAGGAAGTACTGCAATAATTTTGGCAAAGATAGGAAACATAATTCCAGCCAGTCCAGGGAACTCTCCAAAGGCAGCGTTTATGCAGATTATTTCACATTTTGGCTTTATCTTCTCTGATAGCAATACTGCAATTGCAGCTCCTGCAGAATGGCCTACAATAAGATCTGGAAGAAAACTAATTTTTTCTATTAACTCCATTGATCCATGGACTATTGATTGCAATGAACTTTGGTTTGGAGCGGGTAGTTTGGAAAAGCCATGACCAGGTAAGTCTACCAATAGAATTTCAAAATCATCGAGTAAAAACTCAATTGTATCAGACCAGGTGTGAGTGGAAGAGCCTGTACCATGAATAAACAAAATTTTTTTTCCACCAGATTTTCCTAATCGCTGAATATGCCATTTGTGAAAAGAAGTCTCGACATGGATGGAATATTGGTTATTTGGCCAAGTAGATGGTACAAAGCGTTCCATCAGATATCTAAGTTTTCTTGAACTAAATTTGATATTTTTGTTGCGTTTGTTCTTGGAAGACTGACATAATTTCCACCCATCGAAGTTGCTAATGATTTCAAATTATTATTTGGCCGCTTTCCACAATCTATAAATACCGATTTCATATCTAACTTTTTTCCTATCTCGCTCACTAACACTGAATCAGATAAAGCTTTTTCTCTGTTTGGAAGACCATCCAGGTCTATGTTTGCTTTTCCATCAGTCAAAATTGCTAGACTTGGCATTTTCCCTGACCGTTTGCAGTTTTGTGCAAGTTTAATTCCAGCATCCAGGCCAGTAGCCAACGGTGTGCCTCCACCTGCCATTAATGAACCTAATCTTTTTTTTGTTTGAACTAGTGATCTGGTAGGCGGAAGTAAAATTTCAGCACTGGTGTCTCTAAAAGAAATTAAGCTGACAAAATCACGCCTAGCGTATGAATCTGCTAGCATTAACTCAATTGCCCCTTTGCTCTCTCCCAATCTATTCATCGCTGCCGAGCCAGAAGCGTCAACCAGAAAAATAATGACCCTTTCCGACCGGTCTTCAAAATTAAAAGTGTGAAGATCACCTGGAAGAATAACTATATTTTTTGAAGTTTTGAGCTGCTGCTTGCGTAATTTTTGCCAAGGAGCAGCTGATCTAAGAGTAGAAACAATATCTATTCGTTCTTGATCACCTGGAGGAACATTTCTTGATGGTTTAGGGCGGCCTTTTACTTTTGATTTCTGGCGGTTTCCAAAGCCACTGCCGGTTTTTGCTTTCTGGCGAATATTGTTTCTTAGGTGTTCATAAATATTATCAGGCAAGGAAGCTTTTATTGCCTCTATTAAGACTTCAGTGGGTAAATTGATTTCGTTATTTTTTTTCTGTTCATTTTCTTCTTTAATATTTTCTTCATTTTCTTTTTGAGTATCATCTTGTTGATCGTTATCGATCTCTTCAGGAACTACCTGAGCTCTGTGCGCCAAAATCAATGTTGCAGCTAAATTTAGATCGTTTTGTTCTACGGTGACCCGATCATCTAAGGCGGCTAAATATTGTGCTGCAGTTATTGTCATATAAGCTGGTCGAATATCATCTATGCCAAACTGAACCGCACTTACAACGACCGACTGGATTTGAGCTTCAGTGATTTCCGCTTTTTGTACTGTTGGGCTAATGGTCGAAAAAAAATTTGGAAAATATTGGTTAAACCTAACGTCTGTAAAATCTATAGAAAATGCTAACCTGTCGCAGAGCTTTGGAGAAGATATCTCATTCTTCCTAAACCCATCATCGAATGCGAGTAGAGGGCCCAACTTCATATTATCCATTTGATGGTTTAGCATGGACTGTAGAGCCTTTGGCATCTCGTTTAATGAAGTGCATAAAAACCAACCTGATCTATTCAAAATTCCTTTTCGGTGGACCAAGTGACCTTTTTGAAGACTTTCTAGTGGATCAATACCACCATTTAAGTCTGCGATCGAAAAGTTTGAGAATATTTTGTTTAGCTTCAAGTCGGCTTTTTTGAAAAAATTTAATATGGGCTCCATATGTTCATGAGTGGCTCCCTTTAAAATAATTCCACCAAATAGTGAGGGATTTATAGCCGTGAGTTCAAAAGCTAGATCTGTCTTTCTGTTAACGTCAATTTCCATGATTTATCCACAAACGGCATTTAAAGCTCTTTCAACACGAGATGCTGACCCTGTTTCATCCAGTGGGTCACGGCGAAGTCGATGGCTCAAACACATAGAGGCTACATCTTTTATATGCGTTTTTGTTATTTGTTTTGAATTTTTGTATGCTGCTAAAGCCCGTCCTGCTCGAAGAAGTGTTAACTCGCCACGAAGTCCATCACTTCCTAGTTCGATACATATTTCCGCACAAAATTCTAAAATACTTTCTGGTGTTTGTATTTTACTAATATTTTTTGTAGCAGCTATAATTTTTTTGCAAATTTTCTTGTCTTCTTTTTTCCAATCATTTTGAAATTTTTCAGGATCCTGATCAAATAGGTCGCGACGTTTTATAACTTCAATTCGTTCCTTAACGATTTGAGGGGTAAGGACTTCAACTGATAAACCAAATCTGTCTAGTAATTGGGGGCGAAGCTCGCCTTCTTCAGGATTTCCGGATCCTATCAAAATAAAATCTGAGGCGTGGCGAATTGATAAACCTTCCCTTTCGATGACGTTTTCACCCGATTGTGAGACGTCCAGAAGTAAATCAACAATATGATCTTCTAAAAGATTAACTTCATCTATATATAAATACCCACGGTTTGCTTTTGCCAAAAGCCCGGGTTGAAAAGATTTAACTCCGTCTACGAGTGCCTTCTCGATATCTAACGCTCCTGTAACACGATCTGCACCTATGCCTAAGGGCAAATCTACTACTGGCATTGGTATTACGGTGATCTTTTTTGAAGTATTCTCCGACCAAGGAGGTATTTCATCCAATGATCTCGAGTTTACTGGGCATCCTTCAACTGAATTTATAGGTGGTAATAAACTAGCTAAACCCCTAACAGCAGTAGATTTTCCAGTTCCCCGATCTCCAAAGACCAATACGCCACCTATCTTAGGATCTATTGCAGTCATAATCATCGCAAGCTTCATATCTTCCTGGCCTACTATGGCTGCGAATGGGAAAGTATTACTCATTAATTTTTTTCCTGTTTCCTTTGATTAAATTCGCTGAAATCTCCCTTGACTTCTATCACATTGAAGCGTGCGTAGAGTTCTTCCGAAAACCAATCACCGTCTCTCACTTTAAGGATTGCATCTTTATGTGATCCCGATTGATGGGCAAACTTTTGCATATGTGTTAAATTTTTCCAGATTGAGAAAGTGAGTTGCTGGCGAATGGGCACTTCTCCCAAGCCAATCTTAAACATAACGTTTTTATCAGTTCCTATTCTGTTGCTAATACTGGGTGCTTCTCTCCAAAAGCTCTTCAATTTACTCCATCGGACAGTTGCTCGAGTTAAAACGGCAACAAATTCTTTAGATTTTTCTTTCTTGGGAATAAATGGTTGTGAGCCTGACCAAGAACCCCGTGAAGAGACTGGTTTCATAAATATTGTAGAAGTGTGGGAGGCTCGTGAAAGGTACTTTTTGAAAAGCCCTGCATTTAGTTGGGCGTTTCTAGCGTCTTTTTCATTATCCCATACGCAAAGCAGGCCATAAACACTAAAATTTGGAATAGGAGTAAAACCTTCTCCTGTGCCCGATCCAAATAGCTTCCAGAATTTTAGGTTTTCAACTTTTTTTAAACCAAAACGAGCCAGGCCCATCATTAAAAAAGCCCAGATTTTGTCGGTTACTTTCTCAAAGCGAAATAAATTTAAAGTCACAATTTGAATTTTGTGCCTCCGCTCGGCTATTGTTATTGGGCATGAACACAGTCAAACATAAAATACTTTTATTGTAAAATAAAATAGACAGCTATAGTGTATAAATAATATGACATTTTCTTATAAACCAATTGTGCCAGATACAGAATTGATCGACCCAAGTAGACCAAAGCCGAAGGCTGTGGTTATCGGTGCTGGACTGGGTGGTTTATCAGCGGCTATGCGCTTAGGATCAAAAGGGTATAAAGTCCAAATTATTGATAAATTAGATAGGCTTGGAGGGCGTGGTTCATCTATAAGTCAAAACGGTTACAGATTTGATCTTGGGCCTACAATTCTTACAGTTCCAGAAGTTTTTGAAAAATTATGGCAAGATTGTGGTTATACATTCAAAAAGGATGTCCACCTAGAAGCTTTGGATCCATTCTATGAAATCAGGTGGCAAGATGGAACAAATTTTCGTGTTTTTAAAGACGAAAAAGATATGCTTTCTGAAGTAAAAATAAAATTTCCTCATGATTTTGAAGGTTACATAAAATTTTTGAAAGATTGTGAAAAGCGCTATCTTTTTGGTTTTGAAGGACTAGGCAGAAAGCCGATGAATAAACTTTGGGATTTGATTAAAGAAATCCCAGGATTTGTTCGGCTTCGAGCTGACAAATCGGTCTATGGCCATGCTGCATCTCGGGTAAAAGATCCTAGATTTCGAATGGCGTTATCCTTTCATCCTCTTTTTATTGGTGGAGATCCCCGGCGCGTAACCTCTATGTACATTTTGGTTAGTCATCTCGAAAAGGCATTCGGGGTACATTATGTCCAGGGAGGTGTTCAAGCATTAGCTGACGCCATGGGAACTGTTATAAAACGTCAGGGTGGAAGTGTTTTTCTTAATCAAAGTGTTGAGGAAATTTTAATCGACCGTGGTAAGGCTTCTGGAGTAAAACTATCCGATGGTCGCACAGTCAAATCTGATATCGTTGTATCTAACGCAGATCCAGGTTGGACATACAAAAACCTTATTAAATCAATACCAAAATCTCGTTGGACAGATAAAAAATTGTCTCGATCAAAATGGTCAATGGGTTTGTTTGTTTGGTATTTTGGGACCAAAGGAACAAAAGATTATTGGAAGGATGTAGGCCATCATACAATTATCAATGGTCCTCGTTATAGGGGCTTACTGAAGGATATTTTTGATAAAAAATTGCTAGCTGAAGATATGTCTATTTATCTACATCGTCCATCTTGTACCGATAAAACAGTTGCGCCAGATGGCTCAGACACATTTTATGCTCTTTCTCCAGTACCTAATCTTAAAACTAATAATCCAGTGGATTGGGAGGAGATGGGCAAGCTATACAAGGAAAAACTTCGAAAAGTATTGAATGATACTATCCCCGGTTTTTCTGAACATATTGAAACTGAGTTTATCCTGAACCCTGAAGATTTTCTCTCGAGATATCTTAGTCCTTATGGGGCGGGCTTTTCGCTTGAACCAAGAATTTTTCAGTCAGCTTGGTTTAGACCCCATAATGTCAGCGAAGAAATTGAAAATTTATTTCTAGTAGGTGCTGGAACTCATCCAGGAGCTGGAATTCCAAGTGTTGTAACGTCTGCTGAGGTTATGGCTAAGTTAATCCCTGACGCACCGAGGGTAGGGATGAAGTTATGAATAGAATAGAAAGTGATATTGAATATTGTGAAAAAGCGATACTGCATGGCTCCTTATCCTTCCATGCGGCGTCATTAGCCTTGCCCAAGTCTGTTCGAACACCATGCCTAGCTCTTTATGCATTTTGCCGATTAGCTGACGATGAAGTGGACTTAAAACAAGATAAGTCGGCGTCAATTTATGATTTGGTTCAAAGATTAGATCTTGTCTATGCGGGCACACCAAGAGATCATCCAATGGATCGCGCTTTTGCAAATATGGTTGAAAAATTTGATATGCCTAGAGCACTTCCCGAAGCTTTATTTGAAGGGTTTGTTTGGGATGCCATGTCGAAACAATATAAAACTTTTGATGATTTGATATCTTATTCTGCAAGAGTTGCATCATCAGTGGGTGCAATGCTTTGCGTTATTATGGGAGAACGAAGGGCCGAAGTTCTCTCACGTGCATGTGACCTAGGCGTGGCTATGCAACTCACAAATATTGCCCGCGATATAGGAGAGGATGCAAAAGAGAGCCGTCTGTATGTTCCCCATGATTGGTTTCAACAAGAGGGTTTGGATCCTAATGAATTTTTACTGGATCCTAATAAATCCGAAAGTACCGTTGTATTTACAAAGCGATTGTTGGGTAAAGCTGAAACTCTTTACCACCGATCAGAGGCAGGGATTGCTTATTTGCCCCCAAAAGTTAGGCCTGCAATGTTTGCTGCCAGACATATTTATTCTGCTATTGGAAACGAAATTAAGAAAAATAACTTTGACAATATTAATTATCGTGCCAGGACTAATAAATTTACCAAAACTAAATTATTGACTTTTTCTGCAATACAGTCGCTGGCTAGTATAGTTTTACCAGCACCTGCAACGGTTTACGCTGAGCCGTTGCCACAAACAAAATTTTTAGTTGAAGCAGCAAAACTTCAGGAAACCTATGAGGCCAATTGGAGTAGTCGATTTGTATCAGTTATAGAGCAATTGAAGACGCACGATCAGAAAAAAATCAGTGCTTAGGTAGCAAGACTTAATTCCACACTTTTTTTATTTTAATTATTTTTTTTATCAATTTTCATCAAAAAAATTTAGTTTGTCATAATCAAACTCTACACCTATTCCTGGCTTATTAGGGGCTAAAGCTAAATTGTTTTCCAGCTTGAGGGGAAGAAATGTATACTTATCTATTGGAAAAGAATGTACTTCAAGCCAACCTGCATTTGATTGAGCGGAGAGTAGACTTACATGAAGTTCCTGCATTCCGTGGCTACATATTGAAATGCCATATTTTCGGGACATTTCTGCTATGCGCAACCATGCGGTAATTCCACCACAATTTGAAGCATCAGGTTGAATAAAGCTCAGCTTTGACAATTCAAATGCGTGTAAAAATTCCTGCTCGGTATGTAGGTTTTCACCCATTGCAAGAGGTATATTGATCGAATTTGAAATGTCGGCATAACCTTTAAAGTCATCCGGTATGATTGGTTCTTCAAACCAGTAAATACCCTGGTCCTCAAAACTTTTCCCTGCATTTATCGCTTGCTTTATGGTGTAAGAATAATTTGCATCAACCATAAAGGTTATTTTTGGTCCAATGGCTTCGCGAACGGCTTTAATTCGTGCTAGATCTGTTGAGAGCTCTGGATGCCCCACCTTTATTTTTACTGCATTAAAACCTTCTTCGATGTAGGAAGTTACGCTTTCAACCAACTTTTTTTCGCTGTAACCTAGATCTATCCCACCTCTATACGCTTTGCAGGAGGCATCGTTTCCACCAGCCATTTTTAATAATGATTGATTATTTTTTTTGCCCCTTAAGTCCCAAAGTGCAATATCAATAGCTGATATGGCAAAGCTGGATATTCCTCCTCTACCTACATAGTGTAGGTACCACTGCATCTCGTTATAAATATTTTCTACTTTTTCTGACTGCATACCTTTCACAAAAGGTTTAATATCTTCTTCGAGCATGGATAATATAGTTTTTCCGCCGCGTCCTCCCGTGTAGGTATAACCAGTTCCGAATTCGCCGTTTTGATCAAAGACTTGGGTAATTATTAGTTCAAAGTGGGAGTGATTTCCGTGCTTTGCGTCAACGAGAACTTCATCGAGAGGTAGTTTATAATAATGATTTTTAAGCGTTTGTATTTTCGCCATTATTAAACATTCAATTCCAAACACTCAGGTACGGCAGTAAAAACTCTTCCTGACCTAAAAAAAGATAATAAGTTGTCGCAGGTCAAATCACCCATGGCTTGACGTGTTTGGATGGTTGCACTTCCAATATGTGGGGTTAGGACGACATTTTCCATGGCTGTTAATTCATCAGGAACGAAAGGCTCTGCCTCGAAAACGTCTAACCCAGCGAAACCTAGTGTGCCTGTTTGAAGAGCTTTTATCAAAGCCTTCTCATCGACGACGCTTCCTCGAGATATATTTATCAAAGTCCCTGATTTACCAAGTGCTTTTAAAACGCTTTCATCTATAAGGTGTTTAGTTGCATTTCCACCTGGAGTTATAACGAATAGAACATCAACATTTTCCGCAAGTTTTTTTGGTGAAGCGTGATAGCTATAATCATTATTTTTTTCTGTTCGTGAGTGATAATGAATTTCTGCATCAAAAGCTTTGGCTCGTTTTGCAATAGTTTCACCTATTCGACCTAGGCCTAGTATTCCAACTTTTTGATTTTGCACGCTCCGTGATAGTGGAAATGATCCTTCTTTTTTCCAGGTTCCTTGCCTTGCCCATTTGTCGGCTTGAATAAGTTGTCTGTAAACAGATAACCAAAGCATGATGGCAGTATCTGCAACTTCATTATTTAAAACCTCTGGAGTATTTGTTACTGTTACGCCTTTGGATGCTGCTAAGCTGGCATCAATTGCGTCATATCCGACCCCATAGCTTGAAACTATTTTCAAGTTTGGAAGTCTTTCCATCAGATTATCAGGAACACCCCAGTGGCCGTCGGTAAGCACGCAAACAATCTCCTGTTCATGCTCAGTAATTAATTTTTCTTTATTTGCAAATTTAAAATATTCAATAATATCAAATTCGGCTTCAAGCTTATTAGCCATACGAGAGGTTATATCGCCTATCTGTAAAAGTTTACGTTTAGGCATCTTTAAGAACTACTTGTCTTTGTTTGCCTAATCCATCAATCCAAACTTCCATAACATCGCCTTCTTTTAAGTAAACTGGCTCAGGTTTCATTCCCATACCAACTCCTGGTGGTGTGCCTGTAGAAATGACATCACCTGGGTGTAATGTAAATAATGTGGAAAGGTGGGCAATCACTTGTGAAACAGTAAAAATCATTGTTTTTGTATTACCTGTTTGCATTCGTTTTCCATTTACATCCAGCCACATATCCAAATTTTGGGGATCAGAGATTTCATCTTTCGTTACTAAGTATGGCCCAGTTGGCCCAAAGGTGTCACAGGATTTTCCTTTGGTCCATTGTCCAGTTAACTTTGCTTGAAAATGCCGTTCGCTAACGTCATTACATACACAATACCCAGCCACATAATTTAAAGCTTCGTCTTCGGATACGTATTTAGCAGTTTCGCCGATGACCACACCCAGCTCCACTTCCCAGTCTGTACTGGTTGATCCCCGGGGCATTACAACGTCATCATTTGGTCCAACGATTGCTGAATTAGCTTTCATAAACAAAATAGGGTGCTCAGGAATATCTGCCCCTGTCTCAGCTGCATGGTCTGCATAATTTAAGCCAATGCACATGAACTTACCTATGCCAGAAACACAAGTTCCTAGTCTTGGTTTTCCTTCAATAATAGGAAGATCTTCAAAATCTACTTCTTTCAGCTTATTGACCGAATTCGCGTTTAAAACAGAACCTGTAATGTCTTCTACATGGCCAGAGAGATCTCTAATTTTTCCATCTTTATCCAGAACACCTGGTCGCTCTTTTCCTAATTCTCCATAACGTAACAGCTTCATTTTCTATTCCTTTTAATGGTTGTCGCGCGGCACGTGAAGCGCCGCTATGTTTTTGTGTTTATCAGCACCTTTCAATGTCATTCCCTCGCTGAAAGGATTCACCTTTTCTCTGAATATGTCCTGCCATGGAGTTTGGCTTTCAGGTTTTAAGAATGAGTCATCTAAATTTTCTTCTCGGATATTTAATTCTGCATCATCAATTAAGACATCTACCGTGAATTTATTAAGATCAACGCGGATCATATCATTATTTTTGAGTAATGCTAAACCGCCGCCATCCGCAGCTTCAGGAGATGCGTTGAGTATCGATGGCGAACCAGAAGTACCAGACTGGCGCCCGTCACCTATGCAAGGCAATGAATGTATACCTTTTTCCAATAAGTAGGAAGGTGGCCTCATATTCACTACCTCAGCTCCACCTGGATATCCTATTGGTCCAGCTCCCCGCATTATCAAGACGCAGTTTTCATCAATATTTAAAGAAGGATCATCGATTTTTTTATGGAATTCCTCTGGGCCTGTGAAAACAATCGCACGCCCCTCAAAAGCATTGGGGTCCTGAGGGTTTGATAGATACCTTTTTCTAAACTCTTCGCTAATAACACTTGTTTTCATTATCGCGCTATCAAATAAGTTGCCTTTCATGTTGATAAAGCCTGCTTTCGCCAGCATTGGGGCTTCGATTGGTTTGATAACATCCTCGTTTATAGTCTCTCTATTTTCACAATTCTCACCCATAGATTTACCGTTAACCGTTATAGCATTGGGGTGGGGTAATAAATTCTTTGACAGAAGTTGGTTAACAACTGCTGGCACACCACCTGCGCGATGATAGTCTTCCCCTAAATACTCTCCAGCTGGTTGCAAGTTAAGTAATAGAGGTATTTCCAGGCCTATTTTTTGCCAGTCATCATTATTCAACTCTATGCCTAAATGTTTGGCGATTCCATTTAGGTGAATTGGCGCATTAGTTGAGCCGCCAATAGCTGAGTTGACCACTATAGCATTTTCAAACGCCTCTCGCGTCATAATGTCTGCAGGCTTTAAATCTTCGGAAACCATTTCCACGATTCTTTTGCCCGTTGCATATGAAATTTGACCTCTCTCTCGGTAAGGAGCAGGAATAGCGGCTGACCCAGGCAATTGCATTCCTAATGCTTCCGCTAGTGAGTTCATAGTTGTAGCTGTACCCATAGTATTACAATATCCAGTCGAAGGAGCAGAGGATGCGACCATGTCCATAAATCCGTCATCATCAATCTCACCCGTCGCTAACAGCTCACGTGCTTTCCAGACTATCGTTCCCGAGCCAGTTCTTTCACCTCTATAATATCCATTAAGCATCGGTCCAACTGACAAAGCTATTGCCGGAATATTAACTGTTGCTGCAGCCATAAGCAGTGCTGGTGTTGTTTTATCGCAGCCAATATTCAGAACAACACCGTCAATGGGATATCCAAAAAGAGTTTCAACCAGTGAAAGGTATGCAAGGTTTCTATCCAACATGGCTGTTGGTCTTTTACCTGTTTCCTGTATTGGATGAACCGGAATTTCGATTACCGTTCCGCCAGCAGCATTTATTCCATCTCTTACCCTTTTTGATAGTTCTATGTGATGTCTATTGCACGGGCTGAGATCACTGCCTGTTTGAGCTATTCCAATTATTGGTCGATCTGACTGTAACTCTTCTCTAGTAAGCCCATAATTAAGATAGCGTTCCAAGTATAGGGCGGTCATTTCTCTATCATCAGGGTTATCGAACCAACGACGCGATCGAAGCATTTTACTTTTCATTTTCTATTTCCGATTAATTAGACCAGCCGCCATCAACTACATGAGGGTGGCCGGTGGTGAAGTTACTCTCATCTGAACCTAAATAAACAGCCAGTGCTGCTATTTCTTCAGCAAATCCAATACGGCCCATTGGTTGCCGCGCGATAAAATCTTTCATTGCTTTGTTGTAATCGCCAGTTGCCTCTAGACGCTGATGAAGTGAAGGACTGTCCACAGTGCCTGGACAAATACAATTACATCTGATGCCTTTACTTATGTAGTCAGTAGCAACCGCTTTGGTCAGACCGATTACCGCGGCCTTAGTTGTCCCATAGATCAAGCGGTTTGGTGCACCTTTAATAGACGATGCCACCGAGGACATGTTAATAATTGATCCAGAACCGCGCTCTATCATGCCGGGTAGTGCTGCCCGAATTGTTCTAAACATCGAAGAGACATTCAAATCCCAAGCGTTATCCCATTCCTGTGCGGAAGCCTCTAGGATCGTTCCATTATGTACAAAGCCGGCACAGTTAAACAGTATGTCAGGCTTCGACTGCATAATGCCTTTTTCCACTGAGTTTTTACTCAACACGTCTAATTCAAATACCTCTAAAGTTCCTACATTTGTCGCTTCGTCAGACAGCTCTTTCAAAGTTTTTGTATTTACATCCGATGCAAAAACATGAGCACCTTCGGCTGCCATTGCCAAAGCAGTTGCCTTACCAATTCCCTGTCCTGCTGCTGTAATTAACGCTCGTTTACCATTTAGGCGTTTCGTCATTTTCCTAATCCCCAAGAACTTTTATGGCTTAAAGCCACATCCATCTGCCACAAAACTAATGAAAAAAGAAAAGTGGCTTATCTAGTTTTAGAAAACAGTAGCAATGGCTTTAAGCGGTGCCAAGACTTAAGTAGAAAATATTTAGTTTAATTCTAAAAAAATTAAAAAATTGATATGGTTGAAAAATAAATTTTAGACTTTAGGCTACCCAAAACGAAAAAGCATAAGGTTGGTTGTTAGATGAAAATTGCATTTTTAGGCACAGGTTTGATGGGTGGCCCGATGGCTAAAAATTTAGCAGTTTCTGGATTTCATGTCTCAGCTTGGAACAGAACACCTTCAAAGGCAGCGTTTCTTAAAGAATTTGAGGTTGAAATAGAAATCTCGGCAGCTGAAGCGGTTAAAAATGCTGATGTGATTATTTCTATGCTTTCTGATGGTGATGCGAGCCACGAAATGCAAAATGATGAAAAGTTACGAAGAAATTTTTCGCCAAATTGTACTTGGATAGAAATGGGTTCAATAAAGCCAGATGAAGCAAGAGCTCATTCAACAAATCTAAGTGATTTAAACGTAAACTATCTGGATGCGCCGGTATCGGGCGGAACTAAAGGTGCTGAAAATGGTTCTCTTGCAATTATGGTTGGGGGCGATAGTGCGGTATTTGCAAAAGTGGAAGATGCCTTCAAACCGCTCGGTCGAGCGGTTTTTGTTGGGCCAACTGGTTCTGGCCAATTAGCCAAATTAGCAAATCAAGCTATTGTTGCAATCACAATAGGGGCTGTAGCTGAGGCTACTTTGTTGCTAGAGGAAGGGGGCGCTGATGCTGGGGCTGTCCGTGATGCTCTGCTTGGGGGATTTGCAGATAGCACAATCTTGCAGCAACATGGAAAGCGAATGAGCGAAAGGAATTTTGCACCCGGCGGCCCTAGTCGTTTACAACTTAAAGATCTTCGAAACATTTTGGCTGAGGCAAAAGCTTTAAAAATTGATCTGCCTTTTTCCTTATCTGCCCACGACAGATATACTAGGTTAGTAAAGTCGTTAGCAGGTTCTGAATTAGACCATTCAGCTTTGTTTGTAGAATTGCTAGATTTTAATGGGAGAAAAACATGACTTCTGTTTTGATAATTGGTGGTGGTGGAATGATAGGCCAAAAGTTGGCCTTGTCTTTTACAGAAAACGAAAATGTCTCACTTCTTGATATGGCCTTCCCCGCAAATAGCGATGTAAATGCGCACAAGATATTAGGGTCAGTGAGTGATGCCAGTATTATGGAAAAAACTCTGAGTAACCGTCCTGACACAATTTTTTATCTTGCTTCGGTTGTTTCAGGTGAGGCGGAGGCAAATTTTTCCAAAGGTTGGGATGTAAACCTACAAGCATTTTGGTCTTTTTTAGCTCAAATAAAAGATCAATATTCGAAATCTGATGGGGAGTATAAGCCAAAGATTATATTCACTTCCTCGATAGCGGTATTTGGTTCACCCTTTCCAAGTAAAATATCTGATGATTTTTTAGCTGCGCCTCGGACTTCTTATGGTGCGCAAAAAGCTTGTTGTGAATTAATGCTAAACGATTTTATCAGGAAAGGCTTTTGTGAAGGTTTGTCAATTAGGCTTCCGACTATATGTGTTCGGCCTGGCAAGCCTAACCTTGCTGCATCCTCCTTTTTTTCTGGAATAATTAGAGAGCCACTTAATGGCTTAACAGCTAATTTGCCAGTATCAACAGATGTTCGCCACTGGCATGCTTCTCCGCGCTCGGCAATTAAATTTCTACGGCATGCAGCGAGATTAAATAGAGATGCGCTGACATTTAATAGCGCTTTAAATATGCCTGGTTTGAGTTGTACCGTAGAAGAGCAAATTGAAGCTCTTCGTTCAATTGCGGGAAATGAAGTTGTAAAGTTAATCGAACCAAATCCTGACGAAAAAATCATTGAAATTGTTAAGGGCTGGCCTATGAACTTTGAGGCAAAAATAGCCTTAGATCTTGGGTTTTCAGCCGAGAGTTCATTTGAGGATATTATTCAAATTTATATTGAAGATGATTTGCAAAACAATACATCTGCAAATTGAGATTTCTGTCTCTAAAGTCTCAATTTTCATACATTTTTTAAAAAATTCCAAAAGTTCTAGGCAGATTGTGTACGATCATTGGATTTTTTATGCTTTATTTATTTTTCCCTTGCCAGATCATTTTATAACGGTAGTTTCATGAGACGTTTATTTAATAAGAAACGACCTAAAAATTGAAAGGGAGGACTCTTAATGAGTTTAATTAAAAATGTAGCTTCGGCTATTGGTGCGGCAGCACTTGTTGCAACATCGGCGTTTGCTGATGGGCACGCGACAAATCTGCGAATTCAAACGCACTATGCGCCTGAAACTGTTTCAGGTAAATTGGCAGCTCAGTACGTTGCTGATATCGAAAGTATGTCTAACGGTGAAATTTCAGTTGAGATGTTTTATTCTTCGTCTGTTGTTAAGTCAGTTGAAACATTCGATGCAGCGGCGACAGGAATTTTAGACTGTGACATGACAGGTGGTGGGTACCAAACTGGTAAAAACCCAGCTTTCCAATTTGTTGGTGACATCATGGGCGGCTACGCAACACCATACCAGCAGCTTAGCTGGCTCTACAGTGGTGGACTTGAAGATGCTCAGGCATTGTACAATAAATATGATATGCAGCTGATAGGTTGGTGGGTTTATGGACAGGAAAGTTTAGCCTCCTCTAGACCTTTGCCCGGTCCAGAAGCTCTAAAAGATTTCAAATTCCGATCACCACCCGGTATGGAAACGAAAATTTTTGAAAAATTAGGCGCTAAGCCCATTGTTATGGATTTCACGGAGATCTTTACTGCTCTTGAAACGGGTATTATCGATGGCGCAGACGCGTCAGGGTTAGCCAACAATGTTGGTCTTGGCCTGTATGACCTTGTGAAGCATGCTAACTTTCCAGGCTTTCACTCTATGCCTTCAGATCACTTGGCTTGTAACAAGGCCGTGTGGGATGCAATGCCTGAGTCACATAGAACAATTATGTCAGTTGCAATGGAAGCACTTGCACTCCGTACCGCTTTGACATTTGAAACTAAGAACGCTGAAGCAGCTGCACAACTAAAAGCCGAAGGCGTGACTTTATGGCAGTGGTCTGAGGAAGACTTGCAAGCGTTTCGTGACGCAGCACAAGCTACTTGGCCAGAATTTGCTACAACGCCAGAAGCTAAAGCTTTGGTTGCAAGTCATATTGCATACTTAACCCAACTTGGTCTTGTAAAATAATTCAAGCAATTTAATGACAAGCCCAGAGTATGGGCTTGTCTATTTTTTTCAAAAAGGTTTAGCAATGAAGACGTCTGATAATGCATTTATTCAGTGGATATTTCCTCTTTTGTTCATAGCTTGCGCTGGCTGGATTATCTGGCATGGCGCCACCTACATCATGGCTTTTGGGGGGTACACAGATGCTTTAGCTGCTAGATATCGTCAGATAAATTTTTTAGATTACGCCGCTCTTCTTGGCCTGCCAGTCTTCTTAATATTTGGTACCTTTACCGTAAAGCGAGCGGAAATGGAGTTGGAGGATTACTCTTCAATAGATCAAATTGCGATGTTTGTCGGTAGAGTTACAATGCTCCTTATAGCTTTGTTAGTTGGCGTAATGATGTATGAGGTTGTTTTACGATATGTCTTTGAACGCCCAACTTTATGGGCAAATGAATTATCGTTATGGATGGCAGGGTTTGTCTTTATTTTAGCAGGCTTTTACGCAATGCAACAACGAAGTCATATTCGTATCTTTCTTTTATATGACATGATGCCACGTGGTGTTCAAAAGGCATGTGATACCGTTTCGACCTTTTTAATTCTGCTGTTTGCCTTTTTTCTTGTTTATGGAGGCTACGGTGAGGCAAAAGCCAAATTATTGCGTTGGGAGACTTTTGGAACAGTATTTGATCCGCCCATTCCGGCAACTTTAAAACCACTTGTGCTTTTGGTCGTATGCCTGGTTGCTACTCAAGCTTTGCTCAATCTGATAAATGATTGGAATAAAGAGCCAGTAATCCATACTGCAGCAGATGATATCGACCAGGATGAAATTGAAAGACTCAAGAAAACAGTAGGGGATAACTGATGGACATTGGAACTATATCGCTGGTCCTACTGTTAGGGCTAATGTTATTACTCGCTATTGGGATGCCTTTGGGGATGGCCTCTGCTATATTAGCTGTTCTCGTTTTGGTTTTGAAATTTGAGCCAATGCTTTTACTGGACCCAACTACTTTTGGTGATGGATTGCTGACCCGAAAATTTGGAACAGGACCTTTGAATATATTAGCCCAAAAAATATATGGGCTCCTGACGGATTATGTGCTCATATCAGTGCCGCTTTTCATTTTTATGGCAGCTCTACTAGAGCGCTCAGGAATAGCAAAAGATATGTACGCTTCATTGAATGTTTGGTTATCCAGTGTTCGAGGCGGAATTGCCATTGTAACTTCAATTATGGCCGTGATCATGGCTGCAATGTCTGGAATTATCGGTGGTGAGGTGGTTTTGTTGGGTCTAATTGCACTGCCCCAAATGCTTAAGCTTGGCTATAATCAAAATCTTGCAATAGGTACAATTTGTGCATCTGGTTCACTAGGTACAATGATCCCTCCATCTATCGTGTTAATTATTTTCGGTTTAATTACTGAAACTTCTATTAAAGCCCTTTTTACCGCTGCTTTTTTGCCAGGTTTTATGCTAGCCTCTTTTTTCATAGTCTACATTGTTGTCCGCACCCAGTTGAATCCTGACCAAGCACCTTTGCCAGAGCCCAAACCAGGAGATCCGCAAGGAGCGGAAAAATGGGCGCTATTTGGTGCGTTTATGTCTATAATTGTAGGGGGTTTTTCTGCAGCTTTATTAGTGCGTGTACTTTTCTTCACCGTTACTGGACAAAATGTTTATGTGGAGGGTGTAGACGATATAGCTTATGGAACGGCGGACTACATACCTTGGTTTGCCGCTTACACTGGCATATCTCTAGCCTTGATATTTTTAGCCTTTGGTGTCGAAAGAGCTAAGATTGGCTGGGAGATGGGAAAGGGACTTGTTGCACCGATCGTGGTGATTGGAGTTGTTCTAGGGTCGATCTACGGAGGCATTTCTGGAATCACTGAAGCTGCTGGAATGGGTGTTGTTGCTGTTCTTATTATTTCTTTCTTTCGGGGCGAGGCCAGTTTTGACCTCGTCTGGGAAAGCTTGATGCGCACCTTGAAATCTACGGGAACTATTATTTGGGTAACGATTGGCGCTGCGGCACTAGCCGGTGCTTACACAATTGCGGGTGGCCCACAATATGTTGCAGATTTAATTGTAGGTTTAGATGTGCCCACTATGGCAATTCTTCTTATAATGATGGTTATTTTACTGTTCATGGGCGCATTTATGGATTGGGTTGGAATTGTCCTTTTGATAATTCCTGTTTTTCTCCCCATCGTGCAGCGTCTTCCCATTGAAGAAATTGGTTTATTAGGTGAGTTACAACCTAAATATTTAGCGGTTTGGTTTGGGGTATTATTTTGTATGAATATGCAAGTAAGTTTCCTATCACCGCCATTTGGACCTGCAGCATTTTATCTCAAATCTGTTGCGCCTGCGCATATATCACTTACAGATATTTTTAAGGGGTTTTTGCCTTTTATAGGAATTCAAATTCTGGCTTTAAGCGTTTTGTTGATATGGCCACCAATTATAGAAATTTTATTATAACATATGATAAGCACAGAATGGGAACGGTTAGGTTTACTATTAAGATTTTAGTAAGTGACTGCCATCTTTTGAGCCTAGCTAACTTCTGGAAAAGAAATGACATCTTTCGTTAAATTGACTTCTGATGATAATGTAGTAACTGCAACCAAAACAGTTAATGCTGGTGTGACTATTGAGGACATTCAGACACAACAAAGTGTTCCAAGTGGCCATAAAATAGCGTTATGCGATATAAAAAAGGGGCAACAGGTCACCAAATACGCACAATGTATTGGCTTTGCGTCGCTTGATATTAAGGCTGGCGAGCATGTTCATACCCATAATGTAGAGTTTCGAAATACGCAGACTGATTATGAATTTTGCACAAATAATGAACCTACTAATTTTGTTGATCACGATGCTCGTGATACCTTTATGGGATTTCGGCGCGCAAACGGAAATATTGGTACAAGAAATTATATAGCGATAGTCACTTCGGTTAATTGTTCAGCTACCGCAGCACGGCGCATTGCAGATGCTTTTGGTCCGAGAGAATTAAGTGAATACCCCAATGTTGACGGTGTGGTGGCTTTCGTTCATGGCACGGGTTGCGGTATGGCGGGGGATGGAGAAGGCTTTGAAGCCCTTCAACGCGTCATGTGGGGTTATGCGCGTCACCCAAATCATGCAGGCGTATTAATGGTTGGGTTGGGGTGCGAAATGAACCAAATCGACTGGCTCCTTGATGCTTACGGACTTAAGCAGGGGCCATTATTCCATGCTATGAATATTCAAAATGTTGCTGGTTTGGCTAAAACTATTGAAATGGGTATTAAAAAAGTAAAAGAAATGCTGCCTGTAGCCAATCAAGCTTATCGTGAAGAATGCCCGGTATCAGAATTAAAGGTTGCTCTTCAATGTGGAGGATCGGATGCTTGGTCAGGTATTACAGCAAACCCAGCTTTAGGAAAAGCCTGTGATATTCTAATCGCTCAAGGTGGTACTGGCGTGCTGGCCGAAACACCAGAAATTTATGGAGCCGAGCATTTGTTGACAAAACGTTCAGTTAACCAAGTGACTGGTGAAAAGCTTGTAAACTTAGTTAAGTGGTGGGAAGATTATACGCGCCGAAATAAAGGATCAATGGATAATAACCCCAGCCCTGGCAATAAAAAGGGTGGATTGACAACAATATTAGAAAAGTCACTTGGGGCGTCTGTAAAAGGTGGGAATACTCCTTTGATGGGGGTATATAAATATGCTGATGTTGTGAAAGCTAGGGGGTTTGTTTTTATGGATAGCCCAGGCTACGACCCTGCCTCGGTTACGGGCCAGATAGCAGGTGGATGTAATCTTGTATGTTTTACGACAGGGCGAGGGTCAGCTTTTGGCTCTAAACCAGCTCCTACAATAAAACTTGCAACAAATACTGAAATGTACAGCCGGATGAAGGATGATATGGATGTAAATTGTGGTGATATTCTAGACGGGAATCATTCGGTTGAGGAAAAAGGTCGACAGATATACGAAATGATCCTCAAGGTTGCATCTGGGAAGAAATCAAAGTCCGAATTGCAAGGCTTAGGTGATTATGAATTTGTGCCTTGGCAAATTGGAGCCGTGATGTAATGGTAAAATTGCTGCTTGCTGGAACTGGTCTGATTGGGCACAGACATATGCAGCATATTTTAGAGCACCCAGATTTCGAATTAGTTGGGATTATAGATCCAATTATATCTGATAAGAAGATTGAAGGTATTAAGACTTATAGCTCATTAAATGATGTAAATACAGTCGCTGAAGGTATAATTTTAGCTACACCAACTGACACGCATGCAGATCTTACAATAAAATCTCTTGAGATGGGTATGCATGTTTTGGTCGAAAAGCCTGTAGCAGCTTCGCTCCAAGAAGCAGATAAGATGATACATGCCTCTGAAAAGGCTGGCTTGAGTGTTTTGGTCGGTCATCATCGCCGCTACCACCCTTTAGTAAGCGAGACAATTAATATTCTGAATTCTGGCAGAATTGGGAGACCCGTGGCAGCATCATTGATGTGGTTAATGCGAAAACAAGATGAATATTTTGATGTTGATTGGCGTAAGGGTATCGATGGTGGCCCTGTTAAACAAAACTTGATTCACGATGTAGATACGTTGCGGGCTTTTTTTGGAGAAATAATATCTGTTGTAGGTTCGGGAACAAATATAGTTAGAAATGCCAAAAGGCATGAAAATGGTGGAGTAGTTTTAGGGTTCGAGACGGGAATGGTGGCTACAATAACTTTTTCAGACGCAACGCCAACTCCGTGGGGTTTTGAGGCTGGAACCGGAGAAAGTCCTTACATACCTAAAACTAATCAGTCGTCTATGTTCATTGCCTGTACGAACGGTGGTTTGGAATTTCCAACATTAAAATTATGGAGTGGTGCTTCAAATTGGAACGAAAAACCAATTATGGAGTATCAAAATATTTCCGAAGCGGTTCCTTTGATCAGGCAACTTGAGCATTTTTCTGACGTTATAAGAGGAAAAGCTACTCCAATTGTGGACGCTAGATCGGCCCGTGAAACACTTGCTGTAATACTTCAAATAGAGCAAGCAACAATGCCGTAAACTAATTTTGAATGAGAGGATAACATGGGATCTAAAATTGGATTTGTAGGTTTGGGCTTGATGGGTTCTGCGATGGTTGGCCGTCTTCAAGATTGTAATTATCAAATGATCGTCTTGGGAAACAAAGATCGCACTGGATTGGAAAAAGCCGTAGCTAGGGGGGGCAGGGAAGCGGTTTCTGGATCTGACTTAGCCAACGAAAGTGATGTCATTATGCTATGCATGGGTACATCTGACCAAGTCGAAGAGCGAATTTTGGGGCATGAAGGCATTATTTATGGATTATCACCAGGAAAAGTCATTATTGATTTTGGAACTTCATTACCATCCTCAACAAAAAAAATAGCCGAAAAAATTGCTGATACAGGTGCTGCAATTTTAGACGCTCCACTGGGCCGGACGCCTCACCATGCAAAAGAAGGTTTGTTAAATATCATGGCAGCTGGTGATAAAAATATTTTTGATAAGGTTAGTCCGATTTTAAAGAACTTGGGAGAAAACGTTTTTTATTTAGGTGGACTAGGTACTGGCCATACAATTAAGCTGATGAATAATTTTTTTGGAATGACCATAGCTAATGCGATGGCTGAAGTCTTTGCCGTAGCTGATGTCTCTGGGGTATCGAGAGAAACAGTTTATGAAGTAATTTCAGCTGGTCCTTTGCATTCTTCTATGATGGATTTCATTTCAGCTTTTGGCCTCGAAGGTGATAAAAGCAAGTTAGAATTTGCCGTTAAGAATGCGCATAAGGATGTGAATTATTATAGGCTTATGACTGAAAAACTTGGAATAGATAGTATAATGTCAGAGAGCGCTAACAAGGCTCTAACAAAAGCTAGAGATAGCGGATATGATGAGGCAATGGTTTGCGAAATGATTAATTTTTTCAAAAATCATTATTCAGCAGATAAGACGTAAGTGTTTACTGAGCCAGAAATAAGCCCTAGGCAAAATAATGCTGCTGTGGGAATATTTCTGATGCTCAGTGCGTGGGGCCTATTTGCTGTGGTAGACACTTCGGCCAAGTGGCTGGTTTTGGCTTCGATTTCTACGGTTCAAGTAGTGTTTATGCGCTATGCAGTACAGTTTGGCTGTTCTCTGATAGGTGCTGCTGGACCCTTTTCTGTAACACGAAAAATGGGCCAAAAAACATTTTTTCTTTTATCTTTTCGTGCCATATTACTGGTCGTTTGTACATTTTTTAACTTTATTGCAATAAAATATCTTCCATTAACCATGACGTCTGCAATCATGTTTTCCTCGCCAATAATAGTTGCCTCCATTTCTATGGTTTTTCTTCGGGAGTTTGTAGATGTTTGGAAAATACTTGCCATTTTTTTAGGGTTTGTTGGCGTTTTGGTAATAATTCGTCCATTTGACGCTCAATTCCATTGGGCTGCATTGTTATGTGTTCATAATGCGATTGCAATTTCAGTTTTCTCGCTAATTACTAGGCAATTATCTGGGGTCGTTACAGCTTCGACCATGCAATTTTTTGCTGGTGGTTTTGGAACAATAGTTTTTTCACCCTTAGTTTTAATTTATTGGGAGAACCCAACTTCCTTGATATCATGGGTACTTATGTTTTTTATGGGTATAGTAGCTTGGGCGGGTCATGAAGTTTTTGCTAGGGCACATCTATTTTCTTCCGCTGCCACACTAATGCCATTTTCTTACTCAAATATCATTTTCATGACATTAGCTTCCTATTTTGTTTTTGGATCCAGACCAGATTTTTTGGTTTTCGCTGGAGCTTTTTTGATAGTTTTCTCAGGTATTTCAATTTGGTGGAGAGAAGGCTTAAATACTTCAAAGGTCGTTTCTAGATGACTTGTCGAGTTGCCATTGTTGGTCTTGGAATGGTGGCTGGATTGCACGTTCAAGCCGTTAATTCGTTGGATGGATTTGAGGTCTATGGGGTTTTCTCTCGAGATTATTTAAAAACTAAAGATTTTGCCGAAAGTTTTGCAGCAAACGCCATAGCTTTCAGAAAATTTGCAGATCTATGCAGTGACGAGAATGTTGACTTGGTATTACTTTTAACTCCGCCAAATGCTCGGTTGGATTATGTTAAAGCTCTAACGAAAGCTGGAAAGCCCCTCATCGTTGAAAAACCCCTCGAAAGAAATTTTGATAGGTCGCAGAATATAGTCGAACAAGGCAAGATTCATAAAACGCCTATTGGTGTTTTTTTACAGCATAGAAAAAGGCCATCAATAGAAGCTTTGAAGAAGTTAATTGATGAAAGACGAGTTGGTAATTTGGCAACTGTAGAAGTGCGTATACCTTGGTGGCGGGAACAAGATTACTATGATCAAGATGGAAGGGGTACTTTGTCTAGGGACGGAGGAGGGGTGTTGATAACCCAAGCAATACACACTCTGGATATAATGTTATTGCTCTGTGGACCTGTAAAAGAGGTTCATGGCATGATTCACACATCCTCCCTACACAAATTAGAGGCAGAGGATTTTTCAGGGGCTTTATTGAATTTCGAGTCAGGTGCTCGAGGGACATTAATGGCCTCGACCACTCATTTCCCCGGGTCTAAAGAAGAAATCATTCTTAATTGTTCTGAAGCAACAGTGAATATTAGTGGTGATGATTTAAAAATTTTTTATCATGAAGGCAAAATAGAACATCTTGAATCAGATTCTCAAACAGGAAGTGGGAGTGATCCAATGAACTTTAGCCACGCGTGGCATGCAAACATTTTGGATCATTTTTGGAAAGAATTTACTAATAAACAAAAAATTCAAATTTCTGCTGAAAGTGCTCTACCTGTGCACGAATTAATTGATGCCATTATACATTCATCAAAACTAGGAAAGAAAGTGACTATTTAAATTGAGTGAATTCAATGTAAAGTTTGGAATTATTGGCATTGATCATAGGCATGTCTATACCCAAACTCAGTTTTTGGTTCAACTAGGTGCTGAGCTGGTCGGCTGGTATACAGAAGGTTCACCTACTACGATGGACGGCTTTATAAAGCGCTTTCCGAAAGCTAGGCAATTTACAGACCCTCGCAGCTTGCTCGAAGATCCAAATATTCAGGTAATTTTAACTTCAGCTATCCCTAGTGAAAGGGCAAAAATTTCTATTTCCGCGATGAATCATGGTAAGGATGTCATGTCAGATAAGCCTGGATGCCTATCTTATTCTGATTTAGAGGAATTAAGGCAGACAGTTAAGCAAACTGGTCGCATTTGGTCGGTAGATTTTTCAGAGCGATTTGAGGTTCCCGCAGTAACTCTAGCCTCTAAACTGGTTTCAGATGGAGCAATAGGCAACGTAATTCATACGTTGGGTATCGGGCCTCATAGGCTGAATGCAGAAGCACGGCCAAATTGGTTTTTTGATCCCAATCAAAATGGTGGAATACTGGCTGATATAGGGTCACATCAGATTGATCAATTTTTGTATTTTACCAACTCAGAAAGTGCTAAAATAACTTTAGCATCAATTAGGAATATGGGGCACCAAGAATTTACAAATTTTGCAGATTTTGGAGAAATTGCTCTTCGTTCTCAAAAGGCAAATGGTTATATTAGACTGGATTGGTTTACGCCGGATGCTTTACCAACATGGGGTGACGGTAGATTATTTTTACTAGGAACTGATGGTAGCATAGAAATACGCAAATATTGTGATATCGGTAGCGAACAGGAAGGGAACTACGTTTACCTTACTAACGGTACAAAGTATGAAAAAATATATGGGGGAGATGCTGGTTGCCCATATTTTTATAATTTTTTAGTTGATGTTGTTGAAAGAAGTGAAACGGCCATGCCTCAAGAGCATCCCTTTAAAGTAATGGAACTGGCAATCGAAGCACAAAAAATGGCAGATGGAGAAAAAAGAAATGAACGCATATGATTTTAAAAATCAAGTGGCTGTTGTTACAGGCGGGGCAAATGGTATCGGTTATTCAGTAGCTGAAAGATTATCAAAAAGTGGTGCTGCTGTTAAAATTTGGGACTTGGATTTTGAAGTAGCACAGAAGGCAGCTGACACGATAAATGCAGAAGCAATTCAGTGCAATATCACAGACTGGAAATCAGTTCAGAATGCTGCTGAAACATCAATTAAAGGCAGTGATAAAATTGATATTTTAGTTAATTCGGCTGGTATAGCTGGCCCAAATGAACCAATAACAGATTATGATAATGAAGCTTGGGATCAGATAATTTCGGTAAACCTTACTGGTGCATATTATGTCAACAAGGCTGTCGTTCCATATATGAAAACAAATGGGTATGGACGTATTGTCAACATAGCCTCGGTTGCTGGCAAAGATGGAAACCCAAATGCGGGTGCGTATTCGGCTTCGAAGGCGGGGGTCATAGCATTAACTAAGTCGCTTGGCAAAGAGCTGGCAGACTTTAATATAGCCGTGAATTGCGTTACTCCAGCTGCTGCCCGAACTGCTATTTTTGATCAAATGTCTCAGGAACATATAGATTATATGCTATCAAAAATTCCAAGGGGCCGTTTTGTGGAGGTGCAGGAAATTTCTAGTATGATAGCTTGGATGGTTAGCTCAGAAAACTCATTTACCACCGGTGCAGTTTTTGACTTATCGGGTGGAAGATCAACATATTAAAGGTGAAAAATGAAAAATGTCGGTGTAATTGGTTTAGGTGATATGGGCAGTGGCATCGCCCTTAATTTAATAAAAAATGGTTTTAACGTTTTTGGATGTGATCTTCTACAAGATCGACAGAAAGCATTTAAAAAAATGGGGGGATCTTTAGAAACATCAATCGCATCTATTGGAGAAAAATGTGATGCGGTGTTCGTAATGGTAATGAATGGAGATCAGGCAAAGGCAATTATTTTTGATAAAGATGGTCTAGCGGAAAAAATGGTTAAAGGGAGCGCGATAATTCTCTCTGCTACTATCAAGCCTTCAGAAGCTGAAGAGATTGGTTATTCAATAAAGGGCTCAGGTATTAATTTGATAGATACGCCTGTATCTGGTGGATTCCCTGGGGCGCAGTCGGGAACCCTTACTTTGATGGCTTCTGCGGCGAAAGATGTAATGGAGCAAAATAAAGACATTTTAGAGGCTATTTCTTCAAATATTCACCATGTTGGTACGGAACCAGGTCAAGGCCAAATTATAAAGGCTTGCTTGCAATCGTTGATCGGAGCACAGTTTTCGGCTACTTTTGAGGCGGCTGCGTTGGCAGCAAAAGCCGGTGTTAGTGGTGAGGTCTTACATACAGTTTTTTCAACTTCGTCTGCAGGTTGTGGAGTAGTTAATAATGCTTTGGAGAAAATTATAGATAGAAAATTTGAAGGAACAGGTAGTCATATAAACACAATGCATAAAGATTTAACTATTTCTTTAAACCTTGCAGAAAACCTAGGGGTTCCAATGCACACTGCTTCAGCAGCAATGCAAATATTTCATGCTGGCCGTACCAAGTATCCGGATGGTGATAATTGGGCTTGTACGCGCGTTATTGAAGAAATTGTTGGTGCTGAGCTGCATCGCTAGGAGATTAAAATGAAATTAGGCGTAATTTGTGACGGAATAAGTCGCGATTTGACCCACTCTGTGGATGTCATGGACGAGTTTAACCTAGAATATGCAGAGCTACAGTTTGTTGGCGAAAAAGAGGTCGGAGATCATTCTAAAGCTGAAATAAAGGATATTGATAACTTTCTCAGAGATCGTGGTAAGCCTGTTAGTTGTTTATCGCGTCATATATTTGCTGGAATGACTGCTCAAAACAAGCCTGGTGATGCATTGCATAATAAGCATATGGATGCTCTCAAAAGAGTTGTTGAGATGGCACATATTGTTGAATCTCCATTCGTTCGAATAATGACGCAAAAAAAAGAGCAAATATTATGGGGATTTAATGGTGCAGAAAAGTGGAATGTAGCTCACGGTGCCTGGGATACTATGGGGCCGATGATAAGCCCTGCTGTTGAATTTGCTCGAAGCGCTGGAATAAAGTTAGCAGTTGAGACA
>JAQWIK010000062.1 GCA_029248915.1 Paracoccaceae bacterium
CCTTGGTGGTTTAAATTTTTTTTGGGTTGCCCTAGCTTCTTTCACATCGAATATCTTAGGGTTGGCAACATCAATTTTTATAATGGTTGTTTACGATCGGGTCCTTCCAAATCAAGCTGACCAATCTCTTTATGCCTTAGCATTTGGTGTTGGAATTGCGATAATTTTTGATCAATTATTTAAGTCAGCGCGAGGAGCCATTTTAGAAAATAGTGCCATTCACAAAGATAAAAAGTCTAATGACCATATTTTTGAACAATTCGTTGAAACAAAAAGTGATTTATCCAAACATTCTATCGGGTCTTTATCAACAATTTCGCGAGATTATGAAACATATAAAGAATTCGTATCCTCTGCAGGACTCATATTGCTCATAGATCTACCATTTATTTTGGTTTTCGTTTTTGTAATTTATTATATTGGTGATTTATTATTCTTGGTTCCTTTAATTTCAGTACCTACAGTAATTATTGGAATTTTAATCATACAACCTTTTTTGTTTCGGACGTCTAAGCGCGTGTCAAAAGTAAATCAAAGCAAACAGGGTCTCTTAGTGGAAATTTTATCTGGCTTAGATGCTCTTCGAGTAAATGGAGCATATTCACTAATTAAAAGGAAATATAGCGCACAAGCTGACGATTACTCAAAAGTTACGAATAGTGCTAAAAGGTTCAATCAAATAACTACCAACTACGTGAGTATTATTCAGCAACTCGCTCAGATCGCTATCATAGTTTACGGCTTTCATCTGTTTGTCGAACAAAGAATTTCGATGGGAGCTATCATTGCCACAATGATCTTATCGGGCAAAACGCTGGGTCCATTAGCAAAAATGGCGCAAACACTAGGACGCGCAAACAGTGCTTACGTAGCACGCAATAATTTAGTTGAATTTTTTTCCCAACAACGACGAGAGCGCTTTTCTAAAGTAAGCCTTGAGAACGTTGAAAAGAATTTGGCAATAGACGTGCAAAACGCATCAATTAAGTTATCTGACGAAAGTAAGCCAATTTTTACAAGCCTTACATTTAACGTCAAAAGAGGAGAAAAAATTGCAATTATTGGACGTTCAGGAGCTGGTAAAACAACACTTCTAAGAACAGTTTGTGGGCTTTTGGAGCCAGAAACTGGATCAGTCCAAATTAATGGTGATCAAGCCAGTTCAATTCCTAGGGACGAGTTGTTTAAAACATTAGGTGTGGTTCTTCAAGAAAGCTGGTTGTTTTCGGGAACACTCAGAGAAAACCTAACGCTAGGCTACGAAGACTTTAGCAATGAGCAAATTAGTAAAGCGTTGAATGATGCTGGAGCCCATTTCCTAGGTGAGAATAAAGAAGAGATGTTAGAATTTCCTATTCTGGATCGAGGATCCAATCTCTCAGGAGGGCAAAAGCAGGTTATTTGCGTCGCGAGGGTGCTATTACAAAAACCTTCGATTTTATTACTTGATGAGGCAACGAGCGCAATGGACTCCCATATGGAGGCAACCTTTCTAGCTAGCCTACAGAAAAATAGCGCTGAACAAACAATATTAGCAGTAACCCACAAACCAAATGTTATGAACATATGTGATAGAGTTATCATAATTGATAACGGAAAAATTGGATGGGACGGTAAATTGAGTGAATACATCTCCCTTGTTACTCAAAATCAAGAGCAACAAGCGAAAAATAATTAGGATTTATATGGCGAAATATCTCAACCAATTTATGATTGCATTGCTCTTAGGTTTACTAGCTGCCGGATATTTTTGGGCTAAACATACCCAACTTGATCTCATAACACGAGGCGAAGGGCGTCTTATTGCAGAGGGTCAGAACAAATTAGTTCAAGCACCTGATGGAGGAATAGTTACAAAAATATTTGTTAATGAGGGTGATATAGTATCAAATAATCAACTACTTGCCGTGATTAATTCAACTGCTGCAGAAGGGTCGTTAAAAGAAATAAAAGCAAAAAAAAATAGCTTACTTGCAAAGTTGGTGAGGTTAGATGCAGAATTAAAAAATTCTAGCAAAAATCAATTAGCTAAAAGTTTGGACGGCTTTGCAGAAAATGTACGCGAGTCTCAATTAGCTTTATTTTTAGCAAATCGCTCTAATTTGAGATCTCTTCTTTTCTCGATTGAAAGCGAACGTGATCAATTAGAGAAAAGCTTAGCTACCATTAAAGAACAACTTTCAGGCGCAAAAGAGCTGTTAATACTAGTTAACGAAGAAAATAAAGAATTATCCCCTTTAATAAAAGCTGGAGCTTTAGGAGCTTCAGAAAAATTCCGTTTAAAAAGAGAAAGGGCTCAATTGACTTCAGAAATTCACGTTTTAGAGGCCAAAGTTCTTGAAACAGATGCCGGTTATCTAAAGCTTGAAGCTGAAATAGAGGCACTTCAATCTGGATATGAGCGCAATATCTTTGAAGAAAGGGCCACTTATGTCAATGAACTGTCAGAAATTGACACCCGAATTCCTCTTTTAGAACAAAAACTCAAACAAACTGAAATCAGGTCACCTTCTGATGGAATAATAAATAGCTTGCCCGTTTCTGATGAAGAAACAGTGATCAAAACTGGAGAAATAATTGCAGAAATTGTTCCATCGGCAGACGATCTTATCGTAGAGGCCTTTATTGATCCTAAAGACATAGCAAAGATTGAAGTCGGTCAAAAAGCCCGTGTCAGTTTAACAGCCTACGATGCCGCCAAATATGGATATTTAACTGGCCGTTTGTTAAAGGTTTCAGCTGACGCGGTATATAGGGAAGAAAAGCAATCGTATATGTATGCAATCGAGGTTGAGCTGATTGATAACTTAATCGATAGTATAGGAGATACTGTGCCACTTAACCCAGGTATGATTGCGCAGGTCGATATAATTAGGGGCCAACAAACTGTTCTAGAATATTTCTGGCAGCCAATCGCCAAACTCAAAGATGACGCGTTTAGACAGTAAGAATATTTAGTTTTTCTCTATAACAATTTGTAAAATCTTCTACCAGAACTATATCGATTACAAATGGATGTGTTGTGATAGAATGAGCAAAAAAACTCAAAAAAAGATGACCTTAAAAGGTAAAATAACACCCTTTTTTTTTGCAATGCTATTTGCTCTTTTATGTGCAACAAGCATATTTATGATCGATCCAATTTTATATTTTTTAAAATATTTTGCTGCTTTCGGTCTATTAGTGTCCATATTACTAATAATGTACATACTGAAAACTGATGAAATTTAACCAGTTACACAGCCTAAACTAAAAAATACCGAATTACCCTAGTAGATCATTTGCCACGTGAAGGGCTTCTACCAAGGTATCAACTTCAGATTTAGTATTGTAAAAAGCAAAGGATGCCCGGCAAGATGCAGTTATTCCCATATGATCCATAAGTGGTCCAGCACAATGTTGACCAGCCCTAACAGCTACTCCCTTTTTATCTAGGATCGTCGATATATCATGTGGGTGACCAGCGTTCTGCATTGTGAAGGAGAAAATAGCCCCTTTTTTCTTTGGTTGACCCTGAAGATTAAGCCAATTCAATGCAGTCAATCTTTCATATGCATAATTCTCTAATTCAGCTTCATATGCCGCAATATTTGTTAATCCAACATTCATCATATAATCCAATGCCACCCCAAAGCCTATAGTTTCAACAATTCCAGGTGTTCCAGCTTCAAACTTCATCGGAGCGTCATTGTATATTATACTATCCTTGTGGACTTCTTTAATCATATCACCACCGCCTAAGAACGGACGCATTTCCTCCATTCTTTCAGCTTTAACATAAATCGCACCAGAACCACTTGGTCCGCATAACTTATGTCCTGTGATCGGATAGAAATCGCACCCAATTTCTTGAACATCAACAGGCAAATGAACTGCCCCCTGCGAACCATCTATAAGGGTTGCTACTCCAAGAGATTTCGCGGCATGGCATATAGTCTTCACATCAACTATTGTTCCTAGCACGTTAGACATATGCGTAACCGCAACCAATTTGGTATTTTTATCAATTGCGTCAACAACTGACTGAGGGTCAAGATTACCATGGTCATCAATATCCACCCACTTCAATTCTACACCCATTCTTTCACGTAAAAAATGCCAGGGTACAATATTGGCATGATGTTCCATAATACTCAGAACGATGTTGTCACCATGTTTCAGATGCTCCATAGCCCAACCATAGGCCACCATATTGATCCCCTCAGTTGTACCTGAATTAAGGACAATTTCGTTTTCATCAGAGGCATTTAAAAATCTAGCTACCACTCCACGAACACTCTCATACTTTTCAGTAGAGAGATTAGAAAGGTAATGTAACCCTCTTTGAACATTAGCATAATCTTCTGAATACGCGCGTTTCACCGCATCAATAACCACATCAGGCTTTTGTGAAGAAGCGCCATTATCCAGATACACTAATGGTTTTTCATTAACCTTTCGCGCAAGAATTGGAAAGTCTGTTCTTATTTGCGACACATCAAACATTAAATAATCCTACAATTAATGACAGTACCATACTCACGCTTATAAAGGCTGCAATTAAGCCAGAAAACGTAACAAAAAATGCCTTAAACAAATTTTCAAGCTTCAGAGCAACGTCTATAAAAGAAACAAATATCCATATATAGATAAAGAAAACGCCAAGCTGAAATAAGGCTGCTAATTGAAGTGAGAGAAAAGTGATCAAGGTAGCTATCACCTGAAAACCAACTTGTATCACCTGCCCCCAGGCTAAAAGCACTAAAATATTGTCAATATTTTCGTTTCCACCCAGAATTTTACCAAAAAAACCTATGACAAATGCAGACCATAGCGTACCAAAAATCATAACAGAGGCTAATACCAAAGGATGATGAATCAGTAATGGAAGAATTATAGAGCTTGGGGAACTATTTAAATCTAAAAAGAATAAAATGACGGTAATACAAATAGTAAAAATTACGCATATAATTGACGTCTGACGCGTTATTCCTAAATCGATTATCCGCTGAGCTGCGTCCCTGGGAGCTGTAATAGTCTCTACAAAAAGAGATTTGAAAGATAAACTCATCTAGAGCGCCCCTTAAATCCCGAATAAATAAATGCCAAAAAGACTGATAGCCAGACCCCAGAAATAATAAAGTATTGAAAATTCTTACCTAAAAATCCTTCAACTAGTCCCACAAGTAACAATATTGGTGTTGCAGCCAAGTATGCCCAAAAAATTATCAACCGTACCTCGAGACCCAAAATATCACTTCTGAAAATTTTTGCAAAAAAATAAACAATCATTGAAATCAAATAAAAGATTAAAGGAAGTAGAAATAAGTTTGAAAGCAAAATGGCTCCCATCAATTCGTCAACCGGTTGTTGGTTTGTAAATGCCAGCCTAGCCTGGGCAGGCCACTCAGCAACGAAACTTATAAAGCAACCACCTACCAAATATGCTAAATTTTCTTTTTCAGAAGCGCCAGATGCGAATAATTTAGAATAAGTCTGAATTGGCTTGTAGTAGGTTTTAGAGATATTGATTACGACTGACATTAATTTTTGCGCCGTTCCAACCAAGCACTTATTTTTTCTACCATAATGTTAGCTACATCTTCATTTTCAATTTCATCAACTGCCTCAGCTAAAAAAGCCAGAGTAAGCATATCTGTTGCGTCGTTTTTTGAGATCCCACGACTACAAAGATAAAATAAAGCCTGCTCATCGATAGCCCCCGAGGTAGACCCATGTGAACAAATCACATCGTCAGCGTATATTTCGAGTTCTGGTTTAGCTAAAAATTGACTATCATCATCGAGCAACAATGATTGGCTAATTTGATACCCATCTGTTTTTTGCGCCCCTTCTTTAACTAAAATCTTTCCTTGAAACACACCTGTAGCACCGTTTCTCAAAACTTTTTTAAATACCTGTCTACTCTCACAGGCGACAGCGTCGTGAGTAACAAACACTGTGTCGTCATGGTGAAATTGTTTTCCATCCCCTACCGAAGCCCCAGCCACATGAGCCACGCATTCGTTACCTGATAAAGCTAAAATACATTCGTTCCGGGTCAAAACACCATTAGCAGTGAGTGTAAAAGACTTGAATTTTGCTTTTTCTTGAATATCCGCAAAAATATGAGTTACCGCCCATCGATCATGATCCCTACCTTGGGTCCTCACGTGTTGGAAACTTGCACTTTGTTCGAGAAAAACTTCCATCACTGTATTAACTTTTGTAGCAAAAGGGCCGCTTTCCAAAAGTGTAATAGAACAATCCTGATCAACCTTAATTAGATGGTGGAGAACCGCTTCAGATGGATTGTTATGCATCCCTAGGATTAGTACTGGTCTTTCGATGTTTCCTTTTACATGAACCAAGACGCCATCGGAAGCCACGGCAGTGTTTAAGGCCGCTAAGGGTCGACTTACAGGTATTTGCCCTTGTTTCTCCAGCGTTCCATAATAATTTTGAGCCCAATGTAAATCTTCGGCATCTGACAGGCGGCTTATACTGATATTCTCTGTTGTTAAATCATCGGATAACTCTGAATTAAAAATACCATCACAGAAAACAATTTTTAATGCATTTATTTCTGGAAAAGAATTCGCATCTTCTAAATTTTTTACTGAGGGAACAGAAACATTTCCCGAAATCAAATCGCCTGGATTTGTATACTTCCAATATTCATCCCGATGGTTTGGTAATCCCATATTTATAAGTCTAGCTAATGCACTTTCCCTAGCATTTTTATTCCATCCCTTTTGAAAATTTACTACTTGAGACTTTGCAATATCTAAAAGATCAAAGTTTTCTTTCTTGAGCGCCATTAAGCGACCTCCGCAAGGATTTCGCTGTAACCATTATTTTCAACTTCTAGCGCTAACTCAGGACCTCCAGTTTTAACGATCCTTCCATTTGCCATTATGTGAACGACATCAGGTTTTATATGATCAAGTAACCTTTGATAATGCGTTATCACTAAAAAACCTCTTCCAGCGTCACGAAGAGAATTAACACCCTCCGAAACCAACTTCATAGCATCAACATCTAAACCTGAGTCTGTTTCATCTAATATACACATCTTAGGTTCTAACATTGCCATTTGAAGAATCTCGTTACGTTTTTTCTCACCACCTGAAAACCCAACATTTACTGGACGCTTCAACATTTCAGCATCAATTTGCAATGATTTAGCGCGTTCCCTTACTTCTTTTAAAAATTCTGTTGAACTCATTTCTTTATCGCCCCTCGCCTTACGCTGAGCGTTAACTGCGGTCCTCAGAAATGTCATGTTTCCAACACCCGGAATTTCCACAGGATACTGGAAAGCTAAGAATAATCCCGCGGCGGCTCGCTCTTCCGGCTCCATTTCCAGAATGTCTTCGTCATTCAGTGATACACTTCCCCCAACAACTTCATACCCGTCTTTACCAGACAATACATATGACAGAGTCGATTTTCCGGATCCATTTGGCCCCATGATAGCGTGAACTTTACCAGCCTCAACTGTCAGGTCTACACCTTTCAAAATCTCCTTGTTTTCGTCTTCGAGATTTACACGTAAGTTTTTAATTTTTAACATCTAGTGTCCTTAGCATTGGCACAATTTTAAAATAATAGGGTTCACATAATTTAGAAAGATTTGCTTATTGTCAGCCAACACTTCCTTCTAAGCTAATCGCAACGAGTTGTTGTGCTTCCATTGCAAACTCCATTGGGAGGGCTTGGAGAACATCTTTGCAAAATCCGTTAACCACGAGAGCAACAGCTTCTTCCTCATCCATTCCTCTTTGCCTACAATAAAATAGCTGATCATCGTCAACTTTTGAAGTGGTTGCCTCGTGCTCGACACGGGAACTGTTATTTTTCACTTCAATGTAAGGGACTGTATGGGCTCCACATTTATCGCCAATTAGTAAACTGTCACATTGTGTGTAGTTTCTACTATTTTTTGCTTTTGGGTGCATAGACACCAATCCTCGGTAAGTATTTTGCGCAAACCCCGCGCTTATGCCCTTGGAAACAATCCGAGATTTTGTATTTTTACCCAAATGCACCATTTTGGTGCCAGTATCGGCTTGCTGGTGGTTATTTGTGATTGCAATGGAATAAAACTCACCTTGGCTATCGTCACCTCTCAAAATGCAAGAAGGATACTTCCAAGTAACGGCTGAACCTGTTTCTACCTGGGTCCACATCACTTTAGATCTATCTCCTCGGCAATCAGCCCTTTTTGTAACAAAATTATAGATCCCACCGTTCCCATCTTCATCACCGGGATACCAATTCTGAACCGTCGAATATTTAACTTCGGCATCTTCTTCGATAATAATCTCCACAACGGCAGCATGCAATTGAGCCGTATCTCTCTTTGGAGCGGTGCACCCCTCAAGATAAGACACATAGCTGCCTTTGTCTGCGATAATAAGTGTTCTTTCGAATTGCCCTGTATTTTCTGCATTTATGCGAAAATAAGTAGATAGTTCCATTGGACAGCGAACACCGGGCGGAATGTAGACAAAAGATCCATCAGAAAAAACAGCAGAATTTAATGTTGCATAGTAGTTATCTGTAACGGGGACTACGCTTCCAAGATATTTCTTCACTAATTCAGGGTGCTCACGAATAGCCTCGGATATCGAGCAAAAGATAACACCAGCACTTTTCAACTCCTTCTGAAAGGTAGTTCCAACCGAAACACTATCAAATACAGCGTCAACCGCAACTTTGCGCTCACCTTGCTCAATATCGTCACTAGCCTCCACGCCAGCTAGTAACATCTGTTCCTTCAGAGGTATTCCTAGTTTTTCATAAGTAGCGAGTAATTTTGGGTCCACTTCGTCAAGAGATTTTGGTTTTTCGGTCATAGATTTTGGTCGCGCATAATAGTACTGGTCCTGAAAATCAATTTCAGGATAATTAACCATGGACCACTTCGGTTCTTTTATTTTTTCCCATCGATTAAAGGCTTTGATACGCCAATCAGTCATCCATTCGGGTTCTTCATTTTTGTCACTTATTAGCTTTACAATATCTGAATTGAGGCCCTTTGGAGCATACTCCATCTCAATATCAGTTTCCCACCCGTATTTATAAGCGCCACCAACTTCTCGGACAGCGTCTACAGTTTCCTGATCCACACCTTCTTTCACTTCTACGCTTTCAAAATTTGCCATCAAGGCCCTCATTTAAATATAATTTTTTCTTTTCAGGTTGTTTTCATATTTTTTTATCCAGGTTTTAGCAAACCTTTCAACATCTTCCTCTGTAGTATCCAATCCCAAAGAAATCCTAATCGCACAAGACGCATCATTTTCTGACAAACCAATAGCCTTCAGAACGTCGCTAGACCTAACTTTTCCACTCGAACAAGCGGAACCTGCAGAAACTGCAATGCCCTCTAAGTCCATTTGCATCACTTGTGTCTCCCCTTTCCATCCAGGTGTCACTAAACAAGTCGTGTTGGGTAATCGATCAGAATCCCTACCTATCAAGATAGGAACATCTGAGAATTCTTCAATCATATTTTCTAGAATCATTCTAAATTGTGAAATCTTTTCCCATTCACCACTGACCAGATCTTTTTCAGCTGCTTCAGCTGCAGCTCCAAACCCTACTATACCTAAAACATTTTCTGTTCCGGATCGTCGACCCATCTCTTGCCCACCCCCTTTAATCTGAGCAGCTAATTCTGTTCCCCTTTTTACAATCAAAGCACCTACGCCCTTGGGACCACCAATCTTATGAGCAGAGATCATCGCGCAATGACAATCATGCCAATTGAAAGCGAGCGGAACCTTTCCAAAAGCTTGCGTCATATCAGAAAGCCACAGACCTGCGACATCGGTTTGAATTATTCCAGTCTCAGAATTAGCAATCTGTAGAGCCGACTGACTAGGTTTTTTAACTTCTACCAAACCATATCGATTAACCAAAAGTTCAACATCACACCAACTTGTGACGGCTTCATGTTCTATTCTCGAGCATACAATATCTCGTCCGATAAGAGCCAATGCTGCAGACTCAGTTGCTCCAGATGTAAATATTATATCAGCTCCAACAGCTCCAATAGCCTCTGCAATTTTCATCCGAGCATTTTCAATAAGAGCTTTTGCAACGCGACCCTCTAAATGAACCGAGGAAGGATTTCCTACGACAGTCATAGCGTCAATCATTGCCTGCTTTGCTTCATTTCGTAATGGTGTCGTTGAATTGTGGTCGAGATAAATTCTCATGCAGTATCAGAAATTACAGAGAAAATATTTGGTATCGCTGGACAAGGCGCGAGCTCATTATCGATCACATCAGATAACCTGGTTTGATGCAAATAAACGAAGACATGAGCACTTAATCCCTCCCAAAGCCGATTTGTCATCGATTGAGCTTGAGATCCGGAAAGGCCTCCTGAAGCACCAGCACCTTGGCTCATTGCGTCAACACTTTCTTCTACTGCGGTTAAAATATCAACTATTCGAATTTGATGGGGAGTTTTAGCTAACTTATACCCACCACCTGGACCTCTTACTGAGACCACCAATTTTGACCTTCGAAGTTTCACAAATAACTGTTCAAGATATGGCATTGAAATATTTTGCCTTTTGGAAATTTCGCCCAAGGTTACCAAGTTGTTTGTAGTCGAAAGAGCTATATCAGCCATTGCAACCATAGCATAACGACCTTTTGTACTAAGCTTCATTTTAAACCCATTCAGTATTTATTGACCTTTGCAGCTACACCGCTTAAGTGCATCTGAGGTAAGTTTCTAAAGTTTAGAATTCTTCTAAATTTGCTTTCAGTGTAAGTCAACGAAACTATATTAAGTATTAGGAGTTTAAAATAATGCCAGAGGTTATCTTTCCTGGTCCTGAAGGCCGATTAGAAGGTCGGTATCATCCACAAAAAGACCGAGATGCTCCTATTGCCATAATCTTGCATCCCCATCCTCAGTTTGGAGGCACCATGAATAATAAAGTTGTCTACAACCTTCACTATGCTTTTTTTAATATGGGTTTCACTGTTCTAAGATTTAATTTTAGAGGCGTCGGCAGATCTCAAGGAGAATACGATCAAGGTGTTGGAGAACTATCTGACGCCGCTAGCGCTCTGGATTATTTACAGTCTATGAATAATAATTCCAAGCACTGTTGGGTAGCTGGCTTTTCTTTTGGGGCTTGGATTGGAATGCAGCTTTTGATGAGAAGACCAGAAATCACAGGTTTTATTTCTGCATCACCTCCCGCTAATATGTATGACTTTTCGTTCTTGGCACCTTGCCCATCTTCTGGCTTGATAATCAACGGGACAAAAGACCGGATAGCGCCTCCCGAGGATACCGAAATATTAGTTGAAAAACTTCATGAACAAAAAGGTATAACTATAACTCATACACAACTTGACGGAGCAGGCCACTTTTACGAAGAACCTTTTATGGACCCCATGATCGATCATGTAACAACTTATGTCAAAAGGCGACTGACTGAGAATACCAGGTAATTAAAAATCTATTAAATTTAATTTTTAATTTTTGTAGATTTTGTTTTCTCGTAAGAGATAGCTATTTCAGCCAAATCTTTGGCTATAGAAAACACTCCTTTAAATTTATCCGAATTTTTTTGCCAGTCTCGTTTAATTATAAGTTTATTATCTTTAACTTGTGCCATATTATTTTGCTGTTTAATAAAATCAACCAAACCTTCCGGCGATATAAATTTATCGTTGTGAAATTGCACTGTGGCTCCTTTTGGACCACCGTCAAGCTTGCTGATACCCGCTTTTTTACAAACAGATTTTATTCTAACAACCAATAACAAAGTATTTACTTCGCTTGGTAATTTTCCGAACCTATCTATTAACTCTGCCGCAAACCCCTCAAACTCAACTTTTTTAGTCAAACTAGAAAGACGCCTGTATAGACCTAAACGAACATCTAAATCCGATACATAGGTTTCAGGTATTAAAACTGAAACTCCTAAATTTATTTGCGGTGACCAATGACTATCCGTTGAAGTTATTACATCAATCTCACCATCTCGGATTTTTGCAATCGTCTCCTCTAACATTGATTGATAGAGCTCGTAACCAACATCACGAATTTGACCAGATTGCTCTTCTCCAAGTAAATTACCTGCACCTCTTATGTCCAAATCCTGGCTAGCTAATGAGAATCCTGCGCCCAAAGCATCAAGGGATGCTAACACTTTCAGCCTTTTTTCAGATGCAGTTGTCATTTTCGCCCTAACCTTAGTGGTCATGTAAGCATAGGCTCGTAGTTTCGAACGACCAACACGGCCTCTTATTTGATACAACTGTGCTAATCCAAACATCTCAGCGCGGTGAACCACGATCGTATTTGCCGATGGAATATCTAAACCGCTTTCAACAATAGTGGTGGCAAGGAGTACGTCAAATTTACCATCATAGAAAGAGTTCATTCGATTATCTAATTCACCAGGAGGCAATTGGCCATGAGCGATAACATATGAAACCTCAGGGACATGATCTCGAAGAAAAAGTTCAATCTCGTCAAGGTCAGCAACCCTAGGCACGACATAAAATGATTGGCCGCCTCTGAAGCGCTCACGAAGCAATGCTTCTCTAACAGTAATGGTATCGAACTCACTTATGTATGTTCGAATTGCCAACCTATCCACAGGTGGTGTTGCGATAATGGATAGATCACGAACACCAGCAAGAGATAACTGTAAGGTTCGCGGTATTGGGGTAGCGGTAAGGGTTAAGACATGGATATCGCTTCTTAATTGTTTTAGCCGCTCTTTATGTTGTACCCCAAAATGTTGTTCTTCATCTATGATCAGAAGGCCCAGGTTTTTGAATTTTACACTCTGCGCTAAAAGTGCATGTGTTCCAACAACAATATCGACTGTTCCATTTTGTATCTCAGTTCTTGTTTTCTCCGCATCTTTTTTCGAAACAAAACGGGATAATTGTCTAATCTCAATTGGCAAACCACGAAATCGGTCCAAAAAACTCTTGCTATGTTGCCTCACTAAGAGCGTTGTTGGAGCAATAACAGCAACTTGAAAGCCCGCGATGGCCGCCAAGAATGCTGCTCGCATTGCTATTTCTGTTTTCCCAAAACCCACATCTCCACAGACAAGCCGATCCATTGGACGCCCCGATGTTAAATCGCCAGTAACGTCTGCGATAGCATTCATCTGGTCATCAGTTTCTTGATAAGGAAATTTGGCGGAGAATGCATCCCAAACTCCAGGTGGAGGTTCAAATATAGGAGCAGTTCTCAATTCTCTCTCAGCAGCTACACGAATTAATCTTTCTGCAATATCTTTAATTCTTTGTTTAAGTTTAGCTTTTTTTGCCTGCCAAGCTGCTCCACCCAACTTATCTAGATGTCCAAAGTCCTGGCCATATTTCGAAAGCAACTCTATATTTTCGACAGGAAGGTAAAGTCTAGAATTCTCGGCATATTCTAACACTAAGCATTCATGACGAGCCCCGGCTGCACTGATAACCTCAAGGTTATGGAACTTTCCAACACCGTGATCCACATGGACAACTAAATCACCAGACGTAAGAGACGTTGCCTCCGTTAAAAAATTTTCTGCTTTTTTGCGTTTAGACGAATGTCGAATTAACCTTTCACCTAGAACATCCTGCTCTGAAATAACCGTAATAGTATCAGTTTTGAAGCCTTGTTCTAAATTCCAAACCACCAGAAATAGACCGGGTTTATCAACTTGGCTTATGTTTTGAATTAGATACGCTACGTTTAACCCTTCATCTTCTAGTAATCCTCTTAATCGCTCTCGAGCACCATCGGTATAACTAGCAACAATAATTGGCTTGTCCGTTAATTCTGATTTAATATAAGAGGATAATGCACTGAAAATATTTGTATTTTCTTTTTGCCTCTCAATAGAAAAGTTTTTGCCTATTGAGCTTCCTGCATCTAGAATATCAGGACCCGGAGTTAGCGAAAATGGACTAAACTGTAATACTTTGCGAGAACTTAATGAAAAAATCCATTCACTTTCATTTAAATAAAGCTTTTCTGGTTCTATTGGTTTGTAAACAGAATCTAATCTATTTTTTTGATCTAAATTCTCTTTTCTGGATTGAAATTGATCGAGAATAACTTCCCAACGAGAAGTGCGCGCAGCATCTATATTATCATCAAGAGTTACAGTTGAGCCCGGCAAATAATCAAAAATAGTTTCCAATTCATCATGAAAAAACGGAAGCCAATGTTCTACACCTTGATATTTATTTCCGGCACTGACAGATTCATACAAGATATCTTTCGTGTGTGATGCGCCAAACTCTTTTCGATAATTTTTTCTGAACCTGGCAATTGAGGCTTCGTCAAAAATAACCTCAGAAACAGGAGACAGCTTTACTTTTAACATTTTCGACACTGTTTTCTGAGAAATTGGGTCAAATTGACGAATGCCATCTAAGACATCACCAAACAAATCAAGCCTAATGGCCCCGATTTCACCAGGAGCAAATATATCGATAATCCCACCCCTTACGGCGTAATCCCCAGGCTCAGAAACAGTAGAGGTTTTCGAAAAACCCATTTTACTGAGAAATGAGTATAGCAAATTTAGATCTATACGCTGACCTACTTCGGCTTTGAAAGTCGCAGACGAAAGAATTGATCTCTTAGGAACCCTTTGGGTTGCCGCATTAGCAGTTGTTAAGATAATGTATTTTGAAGAGGCATTCTGGGCTAAATCACTTAACAGAGATAACCTACGCGAAGATATTTCTGAATTTGGGGAAATACGATCGTATGGCAAACAATCCCAGCTAGGAAATATTTTTATTGGGATATCTGGAGCAAAAAAAGACAAAGCATCTTTAACTGCTGCCATTCGCTTATCGTCGCGAGCCACGTGGAGAAGGTGAGAACCAGATTTTTCAAATTCTTTTACAATTAAGGCTGCATCGTACCCCTCAGGGGCGCCACCCATTTTTAAAAAATTATTGATCATTTTAAAGCTTACAAGTCGAATATCGCTCAGGTTAAAGGAAGTTAGTTTTTAAGTTAAAATATAAACCCCATGTAATGCTACTAAAGAGTAATATCGATGAAATTAACAAAGAAATACGTCTAAATAGCTTAATTTTAGCGAAGACATCCTGAAAAGAAGCTTCACCGAAGCTGTCAATAGACTGGCGAAGACAGAGACGCAAGATAATGGAAACTAAAAATGGGCAAAAAAGTAAAAAAGCGGCTTGAAGAAACTCTACGGAATAAAAAAACGCCATAGTCATCCAGTTTATAATCAGAAAAGAAAAAAAACTTATTGGCACAACAATTAAATTATAATTTTTATATCCATACAGAAAATCCACTTTTAAGTAAAAAAACTTAAGTATCTCCCTTTGGTGTGATATTCCACTCTTTGAAGCAGTGGTCCACTTTGAGTAGCTATGTACCGAAAACTTGTCTATTGTTACCACCCAAACGATAGTTAGTAGAACCCAAAACCATATGCTCGAATAAGCTTCCATTGAAAAAAAAATCATAAATTAATCACTAAATTAAATTTATCCCTCTTTAATTTAGTCTTGACCGGCAAAACGACAAGAATTCACACACACAAACACTTGAGGTCATGTCGAATTAATGTAATCTGAATAAAAAAGACTTTTTACATATGAATTATATAGATCAGAAATTCCCATCATCACGCTTTAGGCGCACTCGGAAAAACGAAAAAATTCGAAACTTGGTGAGCGAAACAAGTATTAGTGCAAGTGATTTCATATGGCCCGTTTTTATATGTGACGGCGATAATGTCGAGCAAAATGTGCCTTCAATGCCGGGGGTTAAAAGAAGAAGCGTTGATCGCCTTGTACAAGCTGCTTCAGAGGCATTTGATTTAGGGATCCCAGCCATCTGTTTATTTCCCTACACAGATCACTCACTAAAAACAAAAGATTGTGCCGAGGCTTGGAACCCCGATAATTTATCAAATAAAGCGACAAGGGCCATTAAAAAAGCTGTTCCAGAGCTTATTGTTATGTCAGATGTAGCCTTAGATCCCTATAACATCGACGGACACGATGGGTTTGTCGAAAATGGGAAAATCGTGAACGATAAAACGGTTGAAGCTTTGGTTAAACAAGCTCTCTCGCAAGCTGTATCGGGCATTGATGTCATAGGGCCATCCGACATGATGGATGGTCGCATCGGAGCAATTAGGTCAGCCTTGGAAAAAAATGGTCATAATGAAGTTGGAATAATGTCATATTCGGCCAAATATTCTAGTAGTTTTTATGGACCTTTTCGAGATGCTGTCGGGGCATCAGGTGCTCTTACTGGAGACAAAAAAACATATCAAATGGATATAGCAAATTCTAATGAAGCACTTCGGTTGGTAGCAAGAGATCTTAAAGAAGGTGCGGACATGGTTATGATAAAACCTGGAATGCCCTATCTTGATATCTGTAGAAGGGTTAAGGATGAATTCGGAGTTCCGACTTTTGCATATCAAGTAAGTGGCGAATACGCCATGTTATCTGCAGCTTTTGAAAATGACTGGCTTGATCGAAATAAAATCATTATCGAAACTTTAATGGCATTTAAGCGTTCCGGATGCGATGGCATATTAACTTATTTTGCCCCCGAAGCAGCAAAACTATTAAAATAAACAAATTTAAACGGTCTCTGATGAAAATTATTTTTAAATCCCTTTCAATAATCCTAGCGCTTACAATATTACTTTCATCTTGTGGCATTCCAAAAATCTCCAATCCTTTGAATACTCCAAAAGCAGCTGCGCAGATTGATGCAAGGGTTTTTAAAACAATAGAACAAATGTACTTAGAGTATCCGTACAGTAGACAATTAGCAGCAAAAGCGTCTGGTTTATTGGTAATGCCGCTTGTTACCGAAGCTGGCTTTGGCATTGGAGCAGGATATGGCCGAGGAGCCCTTGTCATGAATGGTTCGGTGAAAAACTATTATTCATCAATCTCAGCGAATACAGGAATTCAACTAGGTGCCCAGCAATATGCACATGTTTTATTTTTCATGACAGACACAGCACTAACTCAATTTGAATATTCAATGGGTTTTTCAGCAGGTGGGGATTTGGAATACATCACGCCAAGCATTAGCGAGTCATTGAAAGTGGAAACACTAACAACCTTATCCCCCGTCATTGCTTTAGTATTTGGCCAGGCGGGATTAAAGGTTGGCGCCACGTTAGAGGGTAGCAAATATACAAAGCTGCGGTTCTAAGATCAAAAAAAACATGATTTTAGTGTATTCTTTACCAAGAAAAATTTTAAGAAATATCTAAAGTCTTTCATTGCGCACAACATACATGCTCTGCTATACAAATACTAACAAAATGTAGTATTTTTAGATGGGTACAGATCCTTGAGCGAGTCAGAAGATAATTCAGAAGACAATGGATCGAGTGTTGTCGAACGAAAGCCTTACGATGGTCCGTCAATCTCGATAACTAAAGAGCTTAAAACTTCATACTTAGACTACGCAATGAGCGTAATTGTAAGCAGGGCAATACCGGATCTAAGGGATGTCTTAAAGCCTGTCCATCGTCGAATTTTATACGCAATGCAGGAAACAGGCAACACCCACGAAAAATCATATCGGAAATCTGCGAGACCCGTAGGTGACGTTATGGGTAAATATCACCCGCATGGCGACAGTGCAATTTATGATGCTTTAGTCAGAATGGCTCAGCCGTTTTCCATGTCATTACCTTTGCTAGACGGTCAGGGCAATTTCGGGTCGATGGATGGGGATAATCCTGCTGCCATGAGATATACAGAAGTGCGGATGGATAAACCTGCAGCCTTTTTATTAAGTGACATAGACAAAGATACAGTGGATTTTCAGGACAATTACGATGGGAAAGATCGAGAACCGTCAGTCCTTCCAGCCCGATTTCCAAATATGCTGGTTAACGGTGCGGGAGGAATAGCTGTTGGAATGGCAACAAATATTCCGCCGCACAATCTTGGTGAAGTTGTTGATGCGACTTTAGCCCTAATACAAACGCCTGATTTAAGCTCGGAAGATTTAATACAATATGTACCCGGACCAGATTTTCCTACTGGTGCAATGATGTTGGGTCGATCAGGCGCTCGCAAAGCATATCTCGAAGGTCGAGGAAGCGTTATAATTCGCGCTAAAACTAAAATTGAAGAGATTAGAAAGGATCGATATGCAATTATAGTTGAAGAAATCCCATATCAAGTCAACAAAGCTTCTATGATAGAGAAAATTGCCGAACAGGTGCGGGATAAAAAAGTTGAAGGAATTTCACACGTACAAGATGAAAGCGACAGGAATGGCGTAAGAGTTGTTGTCGAATTAAAAAGAGATGCAACACCAGATGTTGTTTTAAACCAACTTTATAGATTTACGCCAATGCAAACCTATTTTGGCTGTAACATGTTAGCCCTAAATGGCGGCAGACCAGAACAATTAACATTACGTTCATTCTTGACTAACTTTATTGACTTCAGAGAAATTGTTGTGGCTCGCCGAACAGCCTTTGAATTGCGGAAAGCTCGTGAACGCTCGCATATACTATGCGGCTTGGCTGTAGCAGTTACAAATGTCGATGAAGTGGTCGCAACTATCCGTTCATCTTCTGATGCCGCTGAAGCGCGCGAAAAACTTATGCAGCGCCGCTGGCCAGCTGGGTCGATCGCTGAGTATATAAAACTCATTGATGACCCTACCCATACAATTAACAAAGACGACACCTACAACCTTTCAGAGACCCAAGCGAGAGCCATACTGGAGCTAAGGTTACAACGGCTAACACAAATTGGCGTAAAAGAAGTTACTGAAGAGTTAAAAACTCTTTCAATAAAAATCAAAGAATATTTGGCAATTTTAGGTTCTCGTGAACAAATCATGGCAATTATCACGAATGAATTGAAAGAGGTAAAAGATCAGTTTGCAGTTCCTAGAAGAACAGAGATTGTAGAATGGTCTGGCGATATGGAGGACGAAGACCTAATCGAGCGTGAAGACATGGTCGTAACTGTTACTTCAGGAGGATATATTAAGCGCACACCACTTATTGATTTCCGATCGCAACGTCGTGGCGGTAAGGGCATGGCAGGTATGCAAACGAAAGACGAAGACGTAGTAACGACACTATTCGTAGCGAATACCCATACCCAATTACTATTTTTTACAACTGATGGTATGGCTTATAAACTAAAAACATGGCGGCTGCCTTTGGGTGGAAGGACAGCCAAAGGGAAAGCAATAGTCAATATATTGCCAATCCCAGTAGGCGTTTCGATAGCTGCAATAATGCCAGTAGATGTTGATGAGAAAGAATGGGATAATTTGCAGATCGTATTTGCAACTTCTGCCGGAGATATACGCAGAAATGCTCTATCTGATTTTACAAACGTACGATCAAACGGAAAAATTGCTATGGCTTTGAACGAGGGTATCGAGTTAGTAAATGCCCGTATAGCTGGGGAAGAAGACGATGTAATGCTTTTCACAGATTCTGGACGGGCAATTCGCTTTTCAACGACAGCTGTGAGAGTGTTTAAAGGCCGCAAATCAACTGGGGTTCGTGGAATTAAACTCTCGGGGAAAGACAAAGTCGTGTCGATGTCAGTTATTAGACATTTTATTGCGACACCGGATGAAAGATCAGCTTATTTAAAAATGCGCCGTGCTGTATCTGGACTAGTTGATGAGGAAGGGATTTCCGACGAAGACGATGTTAACGAAAATGCAACCATTTCACCTGAACGCTACGCAGAAATGTCGGCGTCTGAAAATTTAATACTAACCATTACTTCTGGAGGAGCAGGTAAGTTATCCTCAAGCCACGACTACCCCGTTAGAGGTCGAGGGGGAATGGGTGTTGCGGCAATGGACAAAACGATGCGAGGCGGGACTATTGTTGCTAGTTTTCCAGTAGATCTTGAAGACCAAATAATGTTGGCAACATCAAATGGGCAATCAATTCGAGTTCCTATTGAGGGCATTTCTTTCCGATCTAGAAGCGCCGGTGGAGTAAAAGTCTTTGATACCAAGGAAAAGGAAGAAGTTGTATCTGTAGCTTGGATAGCAGATCAGGCAGATGAAGAACCCCACGAGTAAATTATTTGAATAACCTCGATAAACTCAAATCGATAGTAAATTATTGGGGGGATATTTAGTCATAAACCTAGCCCTTAAAACAAAAACCCAAAGTAATATTGCGCCAAACTGGTGGACGATGGCAATTTCCCATGGAGCGGCATACATTACCGTGGTTATTCCCAAGATGGTTTGAAAAAAAGTAACTGCAAAAACTAAATTAAAACAAAACTTTAAGCTTTTATTAGCAGATTTTCTCACGCTTAGCCAAGTATAGACGCAGAAGATAAACAGAATATAACCACTTATTCTATGGACAAATTGCACTAAACCAGGGTCTTCAAAAAAATTTCTCCACCAAGGCGTTAAATAGAATAAATCTGGTGGTAAAAATTGACCTCCCATCAAAGGCCAATCAGTATAGGATCTACCTGCATCAATTCCAGCTACCAGAGCTCCAATTAAAATTTGTAAGAAAATCAAATATAGTAAACCTGTAGATAGGAAGATATATTTTTGATCTGCATTTCTGCGCGCTTGAAGTAAAAAAGTGTTATTTTTTCCCAAAAGAAGAATTAACCAGGTAATATATCCAAGAATAATAAAGGCTAGTCCTAAATGCGTCGCTAGTCGGTAACTGGCAACATCTAATAACGTGCCCGTTAAACCGCTGGATACCATCCACCAACCTACTGTTCCTTGAATGCCTATTAGTATTCCTATGAGAAGCAATCTTAATGACCAAGATTTATTAGTTTTCCCAAAAGTTAATAAAGAAATAAATCCAAAAAACCAAACCATGCCGATAACTCGTCCGAGCTGCCGATGGCCCCATTCCCACCAGTAAATAAATTTAAACTCACTTAAGCTCATTCCTTCGTTTTGTAATTTATACTCAGGAATTTTTTTATACTTATCAAACTCAGAAGACCAACTTTCAGCTGAAAATGGCGGCAATGCACCAGTGATGGGTTTCCATTCAGTTATTGATAGCCCACTGTCTGTTAGGCGTGTTAAACCACCAACTAATATAATTAGGACAATCAGACAAAACAAAGCTTTCAACCATAACTGGGTTATTCTTCTTAGCTTATCACCAGAACCTTTTTCAATTATTCCAATACTATTGCCTGAGATCGGTTTTTCACTATCCGAAAACTCTTGGAAAATAGCTCTTTTTTTACTCATTATTAATTACCACAATATTTCCAGCAGTAGTTACCTGCAATGGGCTCTTTATAAAAGATAAGTAGTAGAAGAATTTTTGAACTCAACTTTTTTTATTTGCTCTAAGTAATTGTCTTAACATACCATAGAAAATTTGCACATCAGAGTTAGTTAGAGGCATTCGAGACCACATATTCCTAAAATTTATTTTCATACTTTCTGCTTTATCTTCCGGATAAAAAAAATCTGCTTTTTCTAAAGCATCTTCGAAATACTGAGATAGCTTTTCCACTTTCATAACATCAACCATACTTGATTGCTCTAAGATTTGCTTATCATTGTTTAAGTTGCTAGATTTAAGCATCCACTCATAGGCAAGCAAAAGAGCACATTGAGCCAAATTTAATGATGGGAATTTTGCGTTTACTGGAACAGAAACAATTGCATTCGCTTTTACAATGTCTAAATTCTCAAGTCCTGATCTTTCAGGGCCAAATGCAAATCCAACGTTTTGGCCTCTTGATATTTTACTAAAAGCTAGTTTCATGGCTTCTTCTGGAGAATATATTGGTTTAAGCAGATCTCGCGGCCTCGCTGTGGTCGCAAAAATAAAATGTTGATCGGCAATAGCATCAGTAAAAGTGGGAAATATTAGTGCTTCGTCTAGTAACCGACCTGCGCCACTTGCCATTGCAACTGCTTTTTGATTTGGCCAACCATCCCGAGGTGCAACGATCCGCATACGCTCCAAACCAAAATTCCACATTCCACGAGCTGACGCGCCTATGTTTTCACCCATTTGAGGATTTACAAAAATAAAACATGGGTGTTTATTTTCTACTGACACCTTTAATTCCTTTAATCAAACCCAAAGATAAAAATATTTTTTGTTGATATTGGTTAATTCTGTTTTTGAGGTTAATGCTTAGTTAATGACTTAATTGGCTTTTGGAAATGATAAATTCAGAGATGAATAAACTTTATATTGTTAGCCCAGCAGAATTAGAGATTGAAAGGTTTTCTGAGGATCTAAAACTAATACTAGATCAAGTTGAAATTTCTTGTTTTAGATTGGCCCTTTCCACTCTGGATGAAAACATAATTGCAAAAGTTGCTGATATGACAAGATATATTTGTCATTCAAGAGATGTTGCAATTGTCATAGAGGATCATTTTCTATTTGTGAAAAAACACGGGCTAGATGGTGTACACTTGTCAGACGGTCCAAGAAATGTTGGGAAAGCGAGGAAAGAGTTAGGAAAAGAGTTAATCATTGGTGCTTTTTGTGGAAATTCAAAACACAACGGGATAACAGCTGCTGAGGCTGGGGCCGACTATGTTAGTTTCGGGCCGCTGTGCGAAACCATCCTCAAGGATGGAACTATTGCCAATCCTGATTTATTTACTTGGTGGAGCACAATGATAGAGATCCCAGTGGTAGCAGAAGGCGGTTTAAATAAAAAAGTCATAAATGATTTAAAAAACGTGACAGATTTTTTAGCTTTTGGAGACGAGCTCTGGAGAGATAATAACCCCTTAAATAAGCTCAATCAACTGCTCAGTTTTTTGGATTAGCGGCTGCAAAAATATGTGAAGATCTTATGATTTTTTCAGCTGCTACCGCTAACTCTTTTCGTTTAGCAAAATCAGAAACCAACAAGGGATCATGGTATTTAATCTCTATGCTTCCTTGCCGTCTTGAAGCTATTGTTTTTAACAAATGAACTGTAAATGACATATCACCCCACCAACCATAAAATCTATGATCTTCGTTTTTGGGAGCAAAGTAAGTAACAGTTACGGGTTGAATAAAACACTCTGAATTTAAGTTTAAATCGAAAAAAGCCTGAAATAATGCAGATTTAAAAGGTAAAACACGCATACCGTCAGTTGATGTTCCTTCTGGGAAAAACAGAAGCCTATGACCCATTTTGATCCTCTGCTCGAATAGTTTTTTCTGGACAACGGCTTCTTTCGCTTCTCGGCGAATAAATAAAGTTCCTGTTGCTTTGGCTAGCAATCCTATACCCGGCCATTTGGCCACCTCTGATTTTGAGACAAAATATAGCCTCTGGCCAGAATTTAAGGCAAATATATCCAGCCAAGAAGAATGATTAGCAACCAATGCACCAGCTTTTTCAAGAGGAAAGCCAAAACGCTTCACTGGAATTGATAATATCCAAAGGGAAATTCTGCTAACCAAAACTGTTATATGTGGGGTTAGTGGTCGCCTATTTCTGAACAATGGCTTTTCAAATAATCTAAGAAAAAATTTTAAAAACAGACCAATGGTTATTACAAATATGATCGCACCGCCCCGAGTAAAAAGTAGTACCCATCCATAAATTGAGATTTTTTTATCGATTGGCTCACCGTCGTCACTTATCCAGGTAGTAGTCAAGAAACTTCTCCTTTAACAAAAAAACTCTTCCTTTTGTCGTTCATAGAGGAAATATCCATAATCAAACATACATCTGTCGTATTGAATTTATGATCTATGAATGCGTCTAAACCCACTTTTCCACCAAGCCTGATATAACTTTTAATCAAAGCAGGCATTTTCAAAACTGCCGATTTCCGATTGATCATATCTGGTTCTAAAATATCCATTTTTTGATTGAAGGGTTTTTTTGCAACTGGCCTAAGTTTTTCGTCAACCAAATACTGGTGATGCAACAAACTTAATGGTTCAGCCAATTCCGACACAACCGTCCCATGAAAACTTGCTACACCAAATAAAATTTCTATTTTCCGCTCAAGGGTATAATTAGCTACTGCTTGCCATAAATAAGCTAAAGCAGTTCCCCCGCGATAATCTCGATCCAAACATGACCGACCCAACTCCAATAATTTTTTACCAGATCGCCGCAGCAAAGTTAAATCATATTCTTTATCACTGTAAAATTCTCCAAATTCATTAGCTTTCTCACAAGTCATGACCCTATAAACCCCTATTATTGGGTTGCTTTTTCGAGCATCATCAAACAACAGGATATGATCAAAATAAGGATCAAACCCATCACGCTCCAAGCCTAATTCGTGATCCACCATATCTCCTTCTCCTCCTAACTCCTGAACAAAGATACGATAACGCAATTTCTGTGCAGCAATTAACTCGTCAGTATTTTCAGCAATTTTTGTTCTAAATTTTGGAGTATGATGAAGCATTAATTTCAGTTAATAAAATTTAAAATACAGTATAATTACAGAGAAGATTTAGATTGTGATTTAATTCGATACAATCTCTAAACTAATACGTGTGCCATCTATAACTACTTTACCAGTTTCCTCAAAGTTAACTGTCACTTTTCCTTTAACAGATGATTGCACCTGCCCGACTCCCCAATCATTTTCTGTCGGGTGACGCACAAACATACCAGGTTCTAAAAATGGGTTTAAATCATCCAAAATTGTTTCCTTTATTTTAATACTCTATCATAAAAATAACAAACACTCTTTAATTTAAAAAATTAAATAATGGTTTAATCTCTGGTCGTTCCCTGACCTTCAACAAGATATTTAAATGAGGTTAATTGAGCGGCACCAACGGGTCCTCGTGCATGTAACTTTCCAGTTGCAATACCTATTTCTGCTCCCATTCCAAACTCACCACCATCGGCAAATTGTGTTGAAGCATTGTGCATTAAAATAGCACTATCTAACTGAGCAAAAAACCTGTCTCGTGCCTCTAAATTTTCTGTAATTATACAATCTGTATGACTTGAACTGTAGCTTTGAATATGACTTATTGCTTCATCCAAATCAGCCACAGCTTTAACTGCTATCTTACTATCTAAAAATTCCTTACCCCAGTCCTCCGTATTTGCCGCAACTGTTCCAGGTATTTTTGCCAACTCTTTATCCGCCCTTACCTCTACTCCAGCATCAAGAAGCATTTTTACAATTTCTAGACCCAAGCTGTCTAATATCTCGTTATTTATTAACAAACACTCCACAGCGCCACATATTCCAGTACGTCTCATTTTTGAGTTCAAAATCACATCAAATGCTTTTTTTGGGTCCGCAGCTTTATCAAGATAAATGTGCACAATTCCTTCAAGATGGGCAAATACTGGTACTCTTGCCTCTGCTTGAACAAGTCCAACCAGGCTTTTTCCACCTCTTGGAACTATCACATCAATATAGTCTGTCATTTTTAAAAGGCTCTGTACGGCAGACCTATCTCTAGTTGGAATAAGCTGTACAGCGGAAGCAGGTAAATTCGCCTTTACCAACCCCCTCTGCAGACAATTATGGATAGCAGTGGAACTGTTATAACTTTCAGAACCTCCTCGCAAAATTACTGAATTTCCAGCTTTCACACAAAGTGCACCTGCATCAGCGGTTACATTGGGCCGACTTTCGTATATCACACCAATAACACCTAAAGGAGTACGGACTCGCTTAATTTGAAGGCCGTTTGGTTGCTCCCAGGCCTCCATAATTTTACCAATGGGATCATCTTGAATGGCAATCGCTTTTAGGCCATCAACCATTGACCCTATTCGCTCTTCATTCAACATTAATCGATCCATCAAAGCATCTGATAAACCCTTAGATGATCCAAAATCGAGGTCTCTTCTATTTTGTTCTAAAATATTAGCGGTACTTTCCTTGATCGATTCAGCTGCAAAAATTAGAGCATCTTTTTTTTGCACACTGGATGCGACAGCCAGGCTCTTAGAAGCGTCTCGAGCTTTTCTACCTATACCAACAACCAGAGAATGTATATCAGACATAACCTACCTTAAATTGCCAAATCGTCTCGGTGAACCAATGCAGCCCTACCAGCATACCCGAGAATGTTTTCTATTTCATTACTATTTTGGCCGATAATTAATTTGGCTTCTAATGCTGAATACGCACTTATACCCTTTGCTAATTCACGTCCTTTATTGGAATGAATACTTACGATATCACCTCTTGAAAAATTACCTTCAATACCAGTTACGCCAATTGGAAGTAAGCTATTTCTATCAAATAGAGCTTTTGTGGCGCCCGGATCTATGATCAATTTACCAATAGACTTTTGGGATGAAATCCACCTTTTTCTGGCTGTTTGCGGGTCTACGTGAGGCGTAAACCAAGTACAATTTGCCCCCTGCTCTAGCGCCATGATTGGGTTTGACACGTCGCCTTTAGTGATAACCATAGCACAACCGGCCTGCGTTGCTGTTCGAGCAGCCATTAGTTTTGTGATCATACCACCTTTAGAAATACCAGAAACGCCTTCACCCGCCATTTCTTCTATTTCTGGCGTTATCTCTTTAATAACATTAAGCCTTTTTGCATTTGGGTTTGTTAATGGATTGCTCGAATACAAACCATCAACGTCTGATAATAGAATTAAATTATCAGCGCTAACCGTCGCCGCAATCTGAGCAGCTAACCTGTCATTATCTCCATATCGTATCTCATCGGTAGCCACGGTATCATTCTCATTTACTATCGGAACAACACCAAAATTTAGTAGCTTTTCCATAGTAGCCCGTGTGTTCAAATATCGTCTCCGATTAGCGCTATCCTCCAAGGTGACCAGAATCTGTGCTGTCTTAACTGAAAACGGTGCTAAAACTTCTTCGTATGCGCGGGCCAGCTTAATTTGACCCACTGCAGCAGAAGCCTGACTAACCTCTAAGGATAGCTCAGCATCTTGCAGTCCAAGTGTCTCTCGGCCAAGAGCAATCGAGCCGGACGACACCAACACAACGTCAATTCCTCGAGATTTAAGTGAAGAAACATCTGATGCTAACGAATCCAGCCAACTTAAGTTTAAGTCTCCAGAATTTTTGTCCACCAAGAGAGTTGAACCCACTTTTATAACAATACGTTTTGCTTTAGTTAAGGGTGCCATTCTAATGAACCTTGTTCTTCCTCGACATTCGGGGTCTTACCCTTATCAACCTTTATACGAATTTCTCTAAGAAGCTTTTCAATTCCTTCTCCGCTAACAGCGGAAATCATAAATATTGGGTCATCAATAATTTCCTTTAGTTGTTCTTTATAAAATTCCCTCTCATCTACACTAAAGGCATCTATTTTGTTCAGAACTGTTATACGCGGCTTATCGGAGAGGGCATTCCCATATTTATTTACTTCTTCTATTATAATATTGAAATTATTCAAAAAATTATCGTGAGTGATATCTATAACATGAACCAATACGGAACAACGCTCCACATGCCCAAGAAACAGATCACCTAATCCATGCCCTAAATGAGCTCCCTCAATTAGGCCTGGTATATCAGCAACAACAAATTCACTTGAGTCTATCCCGACAACACCCAAATTAGGATAAAGCGTTGTAAAAGGATAATCTGCTATTTTCGGACGCGCATTTGAAGTTGCTGAAAGAAATGTAGATTTTCCAGCGTTTGGCATTCCGAGTAGACCAACATCAGCAATTAACTTTAATCTTAACCAAATGGTTCTTTCAACTCCTTCTTGGCCAGGGTTAGCTTTCCTTGGGGCTTGGTTCGTTGACGATTTGAAATGCAAGTTACCAAAGCCACCGTTTCCTCCCTGAGCCAATAAAGCGCGATTTCCAACTTTAGTTAAATCGGCCAGTAAAGTTTCTTGATCTTCATCTAAGATTTCAGTTCCAACGGGTACCTTCAAAACTTTATCAACTCCATGGGGGCCTGAGCGTTGCTTTCCCATACCGCTTTTTCCATTATCCGCGAAGAAGTGTTGCTGATAACGAAAGTCAATCAGTGTATTCAAGCCTTCTACTGCCTCTACCCAGACAGAACCACCATGCCCTCCATTACCTCCATCAGGTCCACCATACTCTATATTTTTTTCACGCCGAAAACTGACCGACCCCGCTCCACCGGAGCCCGAGCGAATATAAACTTTGACAAGATCTAAAAATTTCATAAAACGACTTTCATATCTTTTCCACGCGATAAACGTTTTAACACAATGTCTCAAGGTTTTCGTTTAAATCGCTTAATTGAATCATACCAACTTAAACAAATTTTTAATTATGAGCTTGCTATCGCAAGGCTAACAAAAATCACAGTAAGCGCTGCCAAGAATAACATCAGATAACGCTCGTAAACGGATCCACTCACTAATCTTGCTATTTTTTCACCAAAGAGAGCCCAAATAGGGTGACAAATCACCTGAACACAAAACAAACAAACAGCAATAGTTGCAGTGGAATAAACAATAGGAGCTATTGGATCCACAAAATTAGTAAAACCTGTTGTTATCAAGGCCCAAGCTTTTGGGTTCAGGGGATGTATAATTAGACCAGAAAAGAACCCAGGTGCCTTATTATCAGAAATTTTTGCAGATATACGCATAGTGGCTATACGCCAAGCCAACCACAAAATATAAACAGCAGAAATATATTTAAAAAATATAAAAATATAAGGATATTCTTTGTTTAGAAGCAATAAGCCAAAACCAATAGGCCAAATTATTATTTGTTTTCCTACAATGACGCCAAAGACAAAAGGAATTGCATTACGAAAGCCATACTTCGCACCGGTAGCTAGCATAATCATATTTGCTGGCCCCGGGGTTGCAATTTGACTGAAGGCAAATAGTAAAAAATGAGATAAGGACAGCATCATTAGTCTTTCCAAACTCTAAATAAAAAAGCTCGGAAAATACCCCGAGCCCTTTTAATCATGCTGTATTTGTGTACTATTCGGCTGCTTTGGCAGCCGGCAAAACCGAAATAAAGGTACGTTTCTTCAAACCCTTATGGAATTTAACATTCCCTTCAACAGTTGCAAATATAGTGTGATCTTTGCCCATACCAACGCCCTCTCCAGGCCACATTTTGGTACCACGCTGACGAACGATTATATTTCCTGGGATAGCAGACTGGCCTCCAAAAATTTTTACACCAAGTCGTCTACCGGCTGAATCACGTCCATTGCGTGATGAACCTCCAGCTTTTTTATGTGCCATTCCTAGTCCTCCTTATCCCTTTAGCTTTTCTTTAGCTTGATCGATCCAGCCTTCTTTTTCAACACGGCCTTTTGAAGAAATTTTTTCGTTTATAACTTCAATATCTTTTACTGACCAAGCGGCAATCTGCTCAAAACTTTTTACACCAGCAGCATGAAGTTTTTTCTCAAGCGCAGGGCCAACACCAGATAATTGCTTAAGATCATCAGACACTGAAGTCGTTGTCTTCTTTTCTTTAACGGGCGCGGACTTTTTTTCCTTTGTTTCTGTTGCGGGCTTAGCGGCTTTTGTTGTTTTGGCCTCTTTCTTAACGGTCTCCTTAACAGACTTATCTAACTTCGTTTTTGAGTCAGTAGATTTTTTTGTTTTCACATTTTCGGTAAATTGAAAATCAACCGATCCAGCACCAATTGCTTCTTGCACCTTCGATTTTTCCGCACCAGAAGCTAAAATCTCTGTGACCCGCACTAAAGTTAAGTGTTGACGATGGCCCCGAGTTCGTTTGGAGCTATGCTTACGCCTACGCTTCACAAACTTTATAGTTTTTTCACTTTTAATCTGATCAATTACGTCTGCCTGAACAGCTGCGCCAACAACTAACGGGGCACCTAAAACAGTCTTATCTCCACCGAGCATTAAAATTTGATTAAACTGAACCTTGTCGCCAGCATTTGCAGCTAGTCTTTCAACCCGCAATATATCGCCTGATTGAACCTTATATTGCTTTCCGCCTGTTTTTACGACAGCAAACATGATTTTATTCCTAAATAATCGCGTTCTTTGGCCACAAATGTGTTTTGGTTTTACCGCCTGGAACAGCGCGCCCTAAGGCGTCGTTAACTAAAATATTTAGCTCTTATGTTTATTTTTCTTCCGCTTGTCAATGGAACAATTTTATATAATTACCATATCTTTTACCAATTAAAATCATTGCTAAAAGAATTTAATTGGTTTTTTATTTCTCTGAATTTATCAAAATTAAGAAATATGTTTTTTAGCTTGTTAATTAAACGGGGAAAAAATGACAAAAACAATTTTAGTATTTGGCGACAGTAATACTTTTGGCACGCCTCCGATGCTTTCAAGAGCCGGAATATGTGCGCGATACGGAAAAAATATACGGTGGCCAATGATAATGCAAAATTATCTTAAACCGGAATGGGAAATTATAGAGGAAGGCTTGCCAGGACGAACCACTTCTCTGCCTGATCCTGAAATGGGTGATCACATGAATGGGCAAACTGGTTTAAAAATCGCATTAAACAGCCATGGGCCAATTGATTTATTAGTGATAATGCTCGGAACAAACGATAGTAAAATTCAATTTGGAATAGAAGCAAATCAAATTGCTTCGGGATTGGCTAGTCTTTTGAATATTGCTAATACGCCTGATATGCAGCTCAAACACAATAATTTTGAAACTTTAATTATCACGCCACCTCAAGTAAAAGAGCGAAATGCTTTAGAAAAGATTTTTTTTAAAGCAAATAAAAAAACAGCCTCCTTGAATCATTTCTATGGTCAACTTTCTGAAAAATACGAAATCAGTAATATAAACGCCGGTGATTTTATAGAAACTAGTGAAACCGATGGTGTTCATTTTGAACCCGAAGCACATCAAACATTGGGTAAATTAGTAGCGGAATATATTTTGAATAACTTTAAATAATTTAAAAAATTCCAAAATACGTCAAATGAAAATGTCGTATTTTGACAAGCTTATGCTCATCGATTTAGGTATTTTTAAAGTATGAGAAAAACTATGCAGAATCAGATATCTAAAGTACGATTGGTTAGCATAACTATTGGAGCAGCGCGAGGACGTGCAGCTCGCGGCAGACCACAAATTTATCATTATTTTTAGCAATACCTTAACTTAAATAACGGTAAATTATTATGTCTAACTCTATCTCTCTCCGCGCTGGAGGTCGAACCGCTCGCAGAAATGCGCGATCGGCTCCGTTAGCCGATCATCTACGACCCGTCAAAGCAGGCATGCTTGGTGGATCTTATTCCCCCTTATCACCAGATGGTGAGCGAAAAATTCATAATGCAGCATTAGATGCTTTAGAGTTTATCGGTCTGGCAGATGCTCCTCAATCTGGCATAGATTATATGGTTAATGCTGGAGTTATTTTAGGTGATGACGGGCGTTTGAGGTTTCCCCGTTCGCTGGTAGAAGATGCACTGGCTGCAGCAAATAAAAATGTTATTTTGCATGGCCGAGATCATAAACATGATCTAGATTTGTCAGGAAACCGCGTTCATTTTGGCACGGCTGGCGCCGCTGTTCATATTGTCGACGTTCTGAATAATGAGTATCGCGATAGTAAGGTTCAAGATCTTTTTAACGCAGCTTGTATTGTAAATGAATTAGATAATATACATTTCCTCCAACGTCCAATGGTCTGCAGAGACATAGTTGATAACAGAGAAATGGATTACAATACTATTTATGCATGTTGTGCAGGAACAACAAAACATGTTGGCACGTCATTTACTGAACCTTCCTTTGTGCCCGACGCTATAGAAATGCTACATACAATTGCAGGAAGTGAGGCGGCTTGGCGTGAACGGCCTTTTGTTTCTAACTCAAATTGTTTTGTTGTTCCTCCAATGAAATTCGCTACTGAGAGCTGTCAGGTAATGGAAGCTTGTATAGAGGCTGGTATGCCAGTTTTATTGTTAAGTGCTGGTCAAGCCGGTGCGACAGCACCAGCACCCATAGCAGGAGCAATTGTTCAAGCTGTAGCAGAGTGTCTTGCCGGTTTAGTTTACGTTTATTCTATCAAGCCTGGCCACCCTTGTATTTTTGGCACTTGGCCTTTTGTTTCGGATCTTAGAACCGGAGCCATGTCCGGCGGCAGTGGAGAACAAGCACTTTTGACCGCCGGATGCGCTCAGATGCATAGATTTTATGATTTGCCTGGTGGAGCAGCAGCTGGAATTGCTGACGCAAAAGTACCAGACATGCAAGCCGGCTGGGAGCAAGCTATGTCGAATGTCATGGCGGGCCTCACAGGCCTTAATATGGTTTATGAAGCTGCCGGAATGCATGCTTCACTTTTAGGGTTTTGCCTCGAGTCCCTGATCATTGGAGACGATCTATTGGGACAAGCAATGCGTTGCGTAAGAGGAATTGAAGTGACTGAAGATAGCGTTAGCCTTGAAGTAATTAAAAGAACCTGCCTTGAAGGACCTGGCCATTTTTTAGGCTCTGATCAAACACTAAGCTTGATGCAAACAGAGTACATTTATCCTTCTTTGGCAGATAGATCATCGCCAAAAGAGTGGGTTGAACTCGGTAAACCTAATTTAGTTCAAAAGGCAATTGAGAAAAAAGAAAATATTTTAAACAATGCAACAAAAAAAATTGACCCTACAATTGATAAAAAACTAAGATCTGCATTTAATATTCATCTTGCATAAGATAAACACGCTTCTCTAAACTGCCAAAAAATTAATATTCATTTTTTAATTTTATTTACTGGTGTTCTTCCTAGAAACCTTATACGCCGCGCCCTGAATTATAGAGGTATTCCAAAATGGATATTCGCAATATTGCAATTATCGCACACGTAGATCACGGAAAAACCACACTAGTGGACGAGTTGTTAAAACAGTCAGGAGCATTTAGAGCCAACCAAAACGTGTCTGAGCGTGTAATGGATAGCAATGATTTAGAGCGAGAGCGTGGCATCACAATCTTAGCCAAAGCAACATCCGTAGAGTGGAAAGAAACACGAATAAACATTGTAGACACGCCAGGTCATGCTGATTTCGGCGGAGAAGTTGAGCGAATACTAAGTATGGTTGACGGCGTTGTTTTATTGGTTGACGCAGCCGAAGGCCCGATGCCACAAACAAAGTTTGTAACATCAAAAGCCTTAAATTTAGGTCTTCGTCCAATAGTTGTTTTGAACAAAGTTGATAAATCTGATGCCGAGCCTGATAGAGCTTTAGACGAATGTTTTGATTTATTTGCTTCATTAGATGCCAATGAAGACCAGTTGGATTTCCCCCACATGTATGCTTCAGGTCGATCAGGCTGGGCCGATCATGAACTAACTGGCCCTAGAAAAGACCTGACAGCCTTATTTGACTTAGTAATAAATCATGTACCCATGCCTAGACAGTTAAATTTGAAAAATGAAGATTTTAGAATGCTTTCAACTACCTTAGGTCACGATCCGTTTGTTGGTCGAATTTTGACAGGCAGAATAGAAAGTGGACAAATTAAATTAGGTTCCACTGTTCAAGCACTCAGCCGCATGGGCCAAAAAATTGAGCAGTTTAGAGTAACAAAAATATTAGCCTTCAGAGGCATATCGATGAAAGATATTGAAGAAGCTAATGCGGGCGATATTGTTTCACTTGCAGGAATGAATAAAGCTACTGTTTCGGATACTTTATGTGCATTAGCTGTCGATGAACCAATAGAATCTCTTCCTATCGATCCACCCACTATTAGTGTAACCTTTGGAATAAACGACAGTCCCTTAGCCGGTAGAGAGGGGAATAAAGTACAAAGTAGAGTTATCAGAGAACGACTACTCAAAGAGGCTGAAAGTAATGTCGCAATAAAAGTTACTGAAACTGCAGGAGGTGATGCATTTGAAGTCGCTGGACGTGGAGAATTACAAATGGGCGTACTTATTGAAAATATGCGGCGTGAGGGTTTTGAATTATCAATATCTCGACCACAAGTTCTTACTCAACAAGACGAAGAAGGAAAAATCTTAGAACCTATTGAAGAAGTCACTATTGATGTTGACGATGAGTATTCTGGAGCAGTGATAGAAAAAATTACGGGTGCCAGACGAGGGACACTTGTTGAAATGCGTCCATCAGGATCGAATAAAACAAGAATAATAGCGCATGTTCCATCAAGGGGTTTGATAGGTTACCACGGTGAATTTTTGACAGACACAAGAGGAACTGGAGTACTAAATCGTGTTTTTCACAGTTGGTCAGAACATAAAGGTGTAATCCCAGGTCGAAGAGCTGGAGTTCTAGTATCTATTGAAAATGGTGAGTCCGTTGCCTACGCCCTTTGGAACTTAGAGGAAAGAGGTAGAATGTTTTTAGGTCCCCAAACCAAGATTTATGAAGGCATGATCATAGGCGAACACAGCAGAGAAAATGATTTAGAAGTAAATCCTCTCAAAGGTAAAAAATTGACGAACGTTCGCGCTTCGGGATCAGATGAAGCAGTTCGGCTAACCCCCCATATAAATTTTAGTTTAGAAGAGGCCATTGCATATATTGATAACGATGAGTTAGTCGAAGTTACCCCAGCTAACATTCGCTTGAGAAAAAGATTTCTGGATCCTCACGAAAGAAAACGAAAAGCTAAAGAAATTAACGGTAATTAGTGTTAGTTTTTCTAATGGATCAAAAAAAAGCGCCAACTTTCGTAGGCGCTTTTTTTATTTCTAAATTCACTAAAAAACGGATTAACGCTTTGCTAACTGGAAAGTAAAAGTATCCTATTGTAATATCTGGGTTATTTTTATTACTACATTTACTTGCTACGTTTTTGCTACAGAAAATAAGTTGAATGTGATTACCACGTGTTTCATATTCCCTCATTACACCAAGTTTGCAATCTCATCATCAACATCAACTACATAGCAGTGCTTCTTTCAGCAATCAGTTGCTGTATTACGCTTAAAACGTTGTGTAGTGCATTATTGATAATGGAACCATTTCGTTTTTAGCAAATACTAAGACAGCAAGTAATCCTGCACTACTTTTGCATATGCGACTGGTGCTTCAATCATTGGATAATGTCCCGTCGCCATCACTGCTTGTTGGTAGTTTGGATACCAACTCTTAAATTTATCTGCGTTTGCAGTCTCTCT
>JAQWIK010000063.1 GCA_029248915.1 Paracoccaceae bacterium
TAGCTCCAAAACGTTTCATATCCGTCTACGAACTCAAATGCTGGACCAAGGCTCTCAGATTGCACTGACATCCATAAAGAATTAATGTCCGATGGTGTTAGTTCGCCTCCCTTTCGGGCATCGTGAAGCTTACATTCAAAATCGTAGAAAGCAATTTGTCTCACTACAGTATTAATCATATCTTCAACTTTATTGGCCAATAACACCTTTCGCTCGTTTTTATCAGATGCGTGATCGAGCATTTGTTGAAATGTTAGCATTTCCCCAAATACAGAAGCCGTTTCAGCAAGTGTAAGTGGTGTCGAAGATAGCATCTGCCCTTGAGAAGAAGCCAAAACCTGGTGAACACCATGACCTAGTTCGTGGGCAAGTGTCATCACGTCACGTGGCTTACCCAGATAATTCAACATTATGTACGGATGGACATTTGTCACTGTAGGATGAGCGAACGCTCCAGGAGCTTTCCCGGGTTTGACACCCGCATCAATCCAACCTTTACTGAAAAAGGGAGAAATCAAATCTGACATGCGGCTGTCAAAGTTTGCGTATGCACCCGTCACTATAGTTTCGGCTTGATCCCAAGTCACCAACCTATCACTTTCCATGGGCAATGGGGCATTTCTATCCCAAACCTGCATTATTTCAAGTCCAAGCCATTTCCGTTTCAATTCATAATATCGATGACTAATTTTTGGATATGCTTTTACAACTGCATTTCTCAAAGCCTCCACTACCTCTGGTTCAACTTGATTTGCCAAGTGTCGACCCATTTGTGCGGTCGGCATTCCTCTCCAGCGGTCAATTATTTCTTTTTCTTTGGCCTGAGTATTGTGAACCCGAGTAAAAACTTTTATGTTTTTGCTGAATACTCGAGCTAGTTCGTAAGTTGCCTTTTGACGATTTTCTCGATTTTGGTCAGTTAAAAAATTAAGCGTGGCCTCGATGTTCAATTTCTCGCCACCAATTTTAAATTCTAAACCAGCAATAGTCTCATCAAATAGTTTTTCCCAGGCATCTCCAACAATCCCAAGGTCATGAAGAAATTTTTCAACTTCATCAGATAGTTGATAAGGTTTTAGGGCTCTTATTTTTTCAAAAACTGGCTTGTATCGAAGGAGCTCTTCATTTTCATTCAGTAAACCTTCTAAAAAGGCATCCTCTAGGCTATTTATCTCAAGAGAAAAAAATACTAACTTTGTAGTATAGACAGTAATTTTTTCTTGCATGTCAGATAAAAATTTTGCGCGGTCAGCATTAGTTGTGTTCTGATAGTAACGAAGCCCAGCATAAGAAATTATACGGCCTGAAATCGAACTAATTTTCTCATTTCGAATAATACACTGTAACATTTGATCAGCAGAAAGGAATTTGAGCTTGCCTTGGTATTCATTGGCAAATTCATCACATTCTTTTTCCAACCAACTTAAATCACTTACTAATTCTTTTGCATCAGTTGAAGTATAAAGATCATTCAAGTTCCAATCAGGAAGTTGGCCTAATTCAGAAGATCCTTTGGAATGTTCAGAATCAAAATTTGGGATTGGAAGTTGTAACATATTTTACCTCTACGTTTGTGTATTCTGAGTTATGTAACTGTAAAAAGAGGCACTACAAGAGATTAAGTCAAAAAAGCTTTGAGATCTTTTAATTTATTTGCATCTTTTGATAATTTATCGTGCCGCCATCTCAACATTCGTGGAAAACGTAATGCAACTCCTGATTTATGCCTTGTACTTTCGTGGATACCTTCAAAAGCAATTTCAAATACTAATTCTGGATGTACTTGTCGAACAGGTCCAAACTTCTGAATTGTGTTTTTCTTAACCCATGATGTAATTCGCCGAAACTCTTCGTCTTTCAACCCCGAGTAGGCTTTCGCGAATGGTACTAGCTGATTGCCATCCCAAACAGCGAAAGTATAGTCAGTATAGAGATTTGCTCTTCGACCATGACCTGCCTGGGCATAAATTAACACCCCATCGATTGTAAGTGGGTCCAATTTCCATTTCCACCAATCGCCTCTTTTCCTTCCACTATAATAATCACTATTCCTATTTTTTAACATGATACCTTCTGCGCTCTGAGATCTAGACGTTTCTCTGATGTGCGCTAGGTCGGCCCATGTCTTGCATTCGATTTCCTTTGATAATTTTATCGGTAAATTATTTGGTATGGGATTTATAAGTTCTGTAAGTTTTGATCGTCGTGCTTCCAGTTTTTGATTTCGAATATCCATTCCTTTCAATTCTAAAAGATCGTACGCGATTAATATAACAGGAGCCGTCTCAATAAGAGATTTTGAGACTTTTTTTCTTCCGATACGCTTCTGTAAGATATTGAAATCTAGTGGCTGTTCTCCATCCCACGCCACAATTTCTCCGTCTAAAACTGAACCATCAGGTATAAACTCCAGTAAGGCTTCCAATTCAGGAAATCTTTCTGTCAAATTTTCTTCACCTCTTGACCAAATAAATAGTTCCTTTGCTCTTTTTATAAATTGTCCTCTAATTCCATCCCATTTCCACTCTGCAACCCAATCTGATCTTTTTCCTAATTCTAAAGTATCTTTGTCTAATCCGGATGCTAAACAGAAAGGGTAAGGTCGGCTAATATCTGACTTACGTTCATCATTTATGATAAGGCTATTCCAACTTATTGTATCGGGGTGCCAATTTCCCATTAAGCGCAGTGAAAGTTCAAATTCATCAATTTTAGTGATTTTTGAAAGCGCTCTTACAGTTAATTTTTGGCTTACGCCCAATCGAAAACCGCCGGTAATCAATTTGTTAAAAACAAAACGCTCTTTTCTGTTTAGTGTTGACCATGCGTTTACAACGAAATGGCGTTTTTTTTCTAAGCTTTGTTTTTCTAGCTGTCTAAGTTCTGAAATCCATGCAGTGAGACTTTTTTCTGAATATCCGTTTTTTTCAGGGGTCAAAAGAGATATGGTTTCGGCCAGGTCACCTATAACTGAGTAAGTATCTTCAACTAACCATGTTGGCAAATTTGTAACTTCACAAGCCCACTCCCTTAGATATCTTGTACTTATTAATCTTTTTGGTCGGCGGCCTGAAAATAAAGCGATGCACCAAAGTTTATCTGAGTTACAGGCACTTTTAAAAAAATCCACTACTAACTCTATTTTTTTATTGGTTTTTGTCGTTTGGTCTAAACTGTAAACAAGGTTTGCAAAATTTTTCATAATTTCAATTAAACTTAAATGTCTTGTTCCGCTGTCGCAAATTCTGTATTTACGATTGAGGCATCTAAGCCTTTAAACCTGAGCCATTTTGAAAAACTGTCTGTATATCCATGAGTTACAAAAATTTTTTCAGCTTCCGTCTCTTTAATTGACAGGTTTAGCCCAGCCCAGTCTGCGTGATCGGAAATCACAAATCCTTTATCTGCTGCTCGTCGTCTCTTTATTCCTCTTATCGCCATCCAGCCACTTGCATATCCTACAGAAATTTTTCCAAATTTTTTGATCCAAGAAGAGGACAGGGCAGAAGGTGGTGCTAAGACGATAGCATTTTTAAAATCATTTAAATTTAGTTTCGATGAGACAAGGGTTGTTTCTGGAATTGTTATTTTTTGTTGACGCATTATTTGGTTCGTTTTTTCTATAGCGCCATGCGTGAGTATTGACCCAATATTGCTATCTATGCCCGATATTAAACGTTGGGCCTTTCCTAGACCATAAGCTGCCAAAATAGGTGTGATACCTTCACTAATGCACTGAAGCCACCAATTATTAATTTCTCGAAATATTTCTTCCTGTGGAAGCCAATTAAAGGCAGGCAAGCCAAAAGTACATTCACTTATAAAGCTATGACATTTTATGGGCTTAAAAGGTGTGGATAGCCCGTCGTCTTCTACTTTATAATCGCCCGATACAACCCACCGTTCCCCTTTTATTTCAGCTAAAATTTGGGCAGATCCAGGAACATGACCTGCCGGGTGAAAACTAATTTTTACTCCATTTAAATTTATTTCTTCTTCATAGGATATGGTCTCAATTTTAACGTCACCAAGTCTATGACGAATAACAGGAGCGGCGATATCAGTACAAAGGTATTTTTTGCTGCCGTATCTTGCGTGATCTGAATGCCCGTGGGTAATGAGCGCTCTTTCTACAGGACGCCAAGGGTCAATGAAGAAGTCACCCTGACGACAATATATACCCTGTGGTCTAAATTCTAAAACAGACATGGTTTGAATATAGAGTTTGAGCTTAGGCTTGCCATTCAAAATTCCTATTGTAGTCTGGAACAGTTATAATTTGAGGTTCGATATGTCCAATATAAGCAGTTTTAAACAAAAAATGTTGTCTGGTGAAATTTTGGCTGGAACATTTTTAAAGACACCCAACTATATACTTGTGGAAGTACTTGCTCAGAGCAAACTTGATTTCATATGCTTAGACGCTGAGCACTCTCCGTTTGATCGTGCTGCATTGGATCAATGTTTATCTATTTCAAGGGCTTTAGATTTTCCTGTCTTAGTACGAGTAGGTGAAGGCTCGGCCAAAGAAATTTTATGGGCTTTGGATTGTGGAGCTGTTGGTTTGGTAATCCCTCATGTTGATACTGTTGAGAAAGCAAAATTTGCCTCCAAATCCGCTCGATATGGTTTAGGTGGGCGTGGTTTTGCTGGCTCAACACGCTGGGCTGGTTACGCAACTGAACATATGCCTTCGATTATAAAGCGATCTTTTGAAGAAACACTAGTGTTAGCACAGATAGAAGAGCCTGCCGGTGTAGATTCAGCCTCAGAAATAGCAGCCATCCCCGGTATTGATGGGCTTTTCGTAGGGCCAGCTGACTTGTCTGTGGGATATGGATATGATCATCAAAACTCAGATGAACTTAAAACGGCGTTAATCTCTGTTGGTGAGGCGGCGCGCAAGGAGAATAAAACATTCGTTTCTTTTGTTCCCAGTCCAGAAAAAGCCCGTGAGTGGATGCAAGATTTTGGTATAACGATGTTTTTTATTTCTTCTGAGCACAATTGGCTTCGAGATGCAGCAAATGCTGTTGCGGATAAAGTACACGAAACCTGATAGAACTTTAAGAAATAATTAACTGTTCATTAGATTGAAAAAACGAAACAATCTTTTGAATAACATATTCCTGGGTTGCAATATCTTCCATTAATATTTCATGTCTTGCAGAATGCATAAAATGTAAAATACCATTAGGCCAGACATTCATTCGATTATATATGCGAGCGGAATCAACAAGTCGTTCATCCTCGGCTAAGAAAGTGATACATGGAATTTTGGGGCTTGGTAATTTTGAAAGTTGAAATGTTTCCTTTAAAGCAGAATTGACCCATCTTACACTTGGCCCACCTAACTTGAGAGAAGGGTACTTGGTGACTTGTCCAAGTAAGTAATGCCACATGTCTTCGTCTTTAGTTAGAGCATTTTTATCAAAACTTCCATCAAGATATCCTTTTTCACTTCTTGTCGGAGCAAAATTTCCATCTATTTTTAGAATTCTTGCTAGGTTTCCATAAAGGTGTGCAAAGATACGGAGGGCAGGGCTTAGCTTTATACCCCACATAGGACATGAAAAGGCAACGGCATTAAAATGTTTATTTTCATGAAGGTTTCTGAGAAGGATGGCTCCCCCCATCGAGTGTCCTAAGACAAACCAAGGTTTGGGGAGATCAAAATTTTGAGCCCATTCGATAACAGCATCAAAATCCTTTAAGTAGTCGGAAAATGTTTCAATATGCCCTAGTAAAGGGTTTGGCGTTAATCGATCGGCAAGGCCGTGGCCTCTCCAATCCAATGACACAGACGAGTATCCATGTTTCGAGAAGAGTTTTGCAGTTTTGCCATATTTTTCGATATATTCGGAATATCCAGGACAAATAAAAACTGTTCCTATAGGCGTCTTTGCGCTCCAAAGCCCAACCCTTATTCTTATCTTATCTTTTGTAACTACCCAATTAGCTACGTATTCTGAAGGTCCATTTGAAACATCATTGAAAAGAGGGCTTTGTTTAAAATTTTTCAACTTAAAACTGAAGCGAGCCGCATCGCGGTACTCATATCGCCATCAAGTTGTAATCGGCCCGTCATAAATGCAGAAGTTGAGTCCAAATCACCTTCTAAAATTTCTTGAAAGGTTTCTAAGCTTGCCGAAAGAGTGACGTCCGTCTCGTCATTAGAAACTCTAACACCGGAAGAATCAATTATGATCGAACCTTCATTTTCAATTTCAAATTTTGCAGACCCATCAAACATGGAACCCTCAAGTTTTTTTTCAATCGCCGTAACCGCTTCATCCATTATATACGTCATTTTTATTTTCCTTTTTGCATTATCGCGCCGCAATAGTTACCTGGCGAATGAAATAGTTGCTTATTCAGAGCACAAGTGCTGTTAAGATCGCTGTACACTAAACAAATTCCTAGTTAATCAAAGCATGTAATGAAACACAACTGCGCAATCAAAAATTTTAATTTTGTTTTGAGATCTCTATGAGATTTGATAGCCGGATTGTAGCCGTTTTAGGGCCGACCAACACTGGGAAAACGCACTATGCGATAGAGCGGATGTTAGGTTATAAGTCGGGAATAATTGGCCTTCCTTTAAGGCTATTGGCTAGAGAAGTTTATGATAAAATTTCTAAGATTCGTGGTTCGTCATGCGTGGCTCTCGTAACTGGAGAAGAACGGATCGTACCGGTTGGGGCAAAGTATTGGGTATGCACAGTTGAAGCTATGCCTGAAAATTTATCTGTAGAATGTTTAATTGTAGATGAAATACAACTAAGCGCGGACCCAGAGCGTGGTCATATTTTTACCGATCGGCTCCTTAAATCCAGAGGAAGATTAGAAACAATGTTTCTCGGTGCCGAGACAATGAGGGGGCCGATTAAAAGTCTTATTCCTGATATTATAATGCAAAGCCGGCAGCGAATGAGCAATCTCACGTATTCCGGTTCCAAAAAGATAAGTCGTATGCCACCGAGAAGCGCTATAGTCAGTTTTTCCGTTGATAACGTTTACGGAATTGCAGAATTAATTCGGCGCCAAAAGGGTGGAGCAGCAGTGGTTATGGGAGCTCTTAGTCCTCGAACGAGAAATGCACAGGTTGAATTATATCAAAATGGAGACGTCGATTATCTTGTAGCAACTGATGCTATTGGCATGGGGTTAAACCTAGATGTTAATCATGTTGCCTTTTCGTCAATCTCAAAATTTGATGGAAGAACTATGCGCTTTCTTGCGCCGAATGAATTGGCTCAAATAGCTGGAAGAGCTGGTCGTGGAATGAGAGATGGCAGTTTCGGTGAAACGGGTGAAGTGTCTTCTTTGGATGAGGATGTAGTAAAAGCAATCGTGGAACACCGATTCAAACCTTTAAAGAAACTCATGTGGCGTAATTCAGAATTATCTTTTGCTACTATCGAGACGCTTATTCATTCTCTAGACGAGAAAAAAGAGAGCGAAGTCCTTGTAAAAGCCAGAGAAGCAGATGATTTTATCGCTTTAAAAACATTGGCGCAAAGTCCTGATTTGCAGATTAGGATGAATGATATAGCGTCGATAAAGCTATTATGGGATGTTTGTAAAACTCCAGATTTTAGAAGTATAAGCAGTGTTGAACACGCTAATTTACTAGAAGAAATATTTAAATTTCTTCATGAGTTTTCTGCCATACCTGACGATTGGTTTGGGCAGCATGTGAAACGTCTAGACAGAACAGATGGGGACATAGATGTTTTGTCTAAAAGACTAGCATTTATAAGGACATGGACCTATGTTGCACAAAGACAAAGTTGGCTTCATGATGAGATTCACTGGCGCGGGGTGACTCGGGCAGTGGAAGACCGGTTATCTGACGCTCTGCATGAGCGTCTTACACAAAGATTTGTAGATCGGCGCACATCAGTTTTGCTGCGCCGGCTTAAACAGAAGGAGGCCCTCTTGGCCGAAGTAAATGAAAATGGTGAAGTGACCGTTGAGGGTGAATTTGTTGGTAAATTAGCCGGCTTTAGATTTCAGCAGGATAAGGAAACCAACGCCCAAGAAGCCAAAACCATTAAATCAGCATCCTTGCAAGCACTTATCCCGCACTTCAATCTAAGAGCAGATAGGCTCTACAATGCTCCAGACACAGAAATTGATTTTACTGAGCAAGGTGGATTGATGTGGGGTGACCAAGCCGTTGGGAAGTTGATCGCTGGTGACGATATAATGCGCCCAAAAGTAACAGCTTTTGTAGACAGTGAAGCTGGAACAGAAGTGCTGAACAAAGTGGAACGCCGGCTCCAACATTTTGTAGACCGTAAAGTAAATTTACTCTTTGAACCTCTTATGAACTTACAGAACGATAAAGATTTAACAGGCTTGGCAAGAGGTTTTGGTTTTCAACTTTATGAAAGTCTTGGTATTTTAAGAAGACAAAATGTTTCAGAAGAGGTTAAATCACTTGAGCAGGATGCACGCGCTCTGCTTAGAAAACACGGAGTTAGGTTCGGTCAATTTACAGTGTTTATGCCTTTGTTGCTAAAGCCAGCCCCAACTCGCTTAAGACTTGTTTTGTGGTCGCTGTCAAAAAAGTTAGATGAATTCCCTGAAGCTCCACCCCCAGGATTAGTGACAGTGCCTGTTAACACAGAAGCACCTGAACAATATGATGATATGTCGGGCTATCGAAACGCAGGAGAGCGAGCTATTAGAATTGATATGCTTGAGCGTTTGGCGGACTTGCTGAGAGTAGAAGATAGCCGTCACGGCTTTGAAGCTAGTGCAGATATGTTGTCAATAACTGGAATGACACTGCAACAATTTTCTAATTTGATGGAAGGGTTGGGATATTCAGCTGAAAAAGCTGAAAGAGAGAAAATAAAAACAATTAATATTTCCGAAGTTTCTGAACAAGAAAAGTCAATTGAAGGTCTGCAAAATGCAGAAAGTAGTGCACAGTCTGAAGCCACGGAAGATCGAGAAGAGCCGGAAGAAGAGAGGGAAATTGAGACTTTTTACACCTTTAAATGGATCAGTAAGCCAATTAACAATAGACGGCAAAACAAAGAGATACTGTCCAAACAAAAAGATGGTGAAAATGGGAAGTCAAAATCCAGAAAAAAACCAAATAAAAAACCAAAATTAAAACCTGACCAGCCAAAAATTTTTGAGGCACGCCCGCAAAAACAAAATAAAATTGACCCTGACAACCCGTTTGCTGCCGCCTTAATGGATTTTTCAAAAAAAAATTGAGGGTACTCAAAAAGAGCAAATGACTGAAAAGATAAGGCTAGACACTTGGCTTTGGTATGCTCGTTTTTATAAAAGCAGAAGTTTGTCTTCTAAAGCGATTTTAAGTGGTAAATTAAGAATTAACTCCAACAAAATCACAAAGCCAGCGACAAAAGTTAAAACTAATGATGTTCTCACGTTAAATTATGTAAATGAGATAAGAATTATTCAAATTCAAAGTCTCGGTTCTAGGAGAGGGCCGGCTAGTGAAGCTCAGAGCCTTTACATAGATCTAACAGAGGACAGAATTGGATCTTCCAATGTAAAAAGCAAAATTGAAAAGTCCAAAAAAGACTCAAACAAAAGACCAACAAAAAAAGACCGGAGATTACTTGATAAAATAGTGATCAAAACACTTGAATGATTAGTTGAACCAGTCTAGCAATGCTTTCGATGTTTTTGTTTGGACGTATTTAATGACTTACATAGTCAACGACTCTTGCATAGCTTGTAAATATACTGACTGTGTTGAAGTCTGTCCTGTAGACTGCTTCTATGAAGGTGAAAACATGCTTGTTATTCACCCAGACGAATGTATTGATTGTGGAGTGTGTGAACCAGAATGCCCTGCGGATGCAATACGACCAGATACTGAGCCGGATATGGAAAAGTGGGTAGAGTTCAATCGTAAGTACTCAAATATTTGGCCCGTTATAATTACTCAAAAAGATCCACTTCCTGATGCCGAAGAACGTGATGGTGAATCAGGTAAGCTTGAAAAGTATTTTTCAGAGAACCCTGGTGAAGGTGGCTAAAACCGCTGACTGGCAAATTCTATAAAGTTATGTTACTGGAGACGCTTGAGAGTTGAACTTTAAACTTTTTACAGTTTAAATTTGAAAATTAAAGGAAACAATAATGAGCAAAAAACTTCAATTCAGCCCAAATGAATATGTTGTATACCCCGCGCATGGTGTAGGGAAAATTGTTTCAGTTGAAGAACAGGACATTGCCGGTGCCTCTCTTGAATTGTACGTTGTTGCTTTTGAAAAAGACAAAATGACCCTGCGAGTTCCCACTAACAAAGCTGAGGAAATTGGTATGCGCTCTCTGAGCTCCCCAGACGTAGTTTCTCAGGCTCTTACGACTTTAAAGGGTAAACCAAAAGTTAAACGAGCAATGTGGTCAAGAAGAGCTCAAGAATATGAACAAAAAATAAATTCTGGGGATTTAATTGCAATCGCTGAAGTCGTCCGAGACTTGCACCGAAATGATGAACAAAGAGAGCAAAGCTATTCTGAACGACAGCTGTATGAAGCGGCTTTAGATCGATTAACTCGAGAAGTTGCAGCTGTTGAAGACGGTGATGAAGTAGCTGCTGCTAGAAAAGTGGATTCAGTGTTAATCTCAAGAGCTGCATAGCTTTTGGTATTAGAACCTATCTAATTAAGTGTTTTTTAGTGCTCACCCTCCTGGAATTATAAGAACTAAATTGTTACCGCCTTTTATGTAGCGAATTTCACTAGTTCCTATTGCCGCGACCCGGCCTCCATCGAGCGTATCCCCAACCTTAACAAGTTTTGTCTGCCCTGTTGGAAATAATATAATTGCGCGTTTCTCTGATCCGCGGGAGTAGATACTAAGAAGATTTAATTTACGCTGATTAATTGCATTTTTTGTGGTAGCTATTTTTACGATAGAATTTTTCGTAGCAGCTCTTGAAATTGTTCCAGCTACAGTAGCCTCTTCGCCTTCTCCTGAGTAATCAGCAACTACAATTCTTTTTCTAATTTTTGGTCTATCTTTAGGTTTAACAGAAAGGCCAATTTGAGTATTTGAAAAGATTTGGCTTTTGGCAGCAAGCTCTTTTATTTTAGCTGGCCTAACACGGGGGCGTGCATATTGTTTAGGAATTTCTTTTATTTCAAAAGGGTATGTGTTTGGACGCAATTTAGGATGAACGCGTATTTTGTTTACTGGTGCTTCCAGGCTCAACCTCGCTACAGAAATTTTACTCTCATTTTTAAATAGTGAAGATATGTCTTTAGAAATAATGGGTGGGTCTTCTGTCCTGTAAACCTCTTGGATTGAAGGCGCCAATTTTTTTTCAAGATTTTTAGACTCCAAAAATTGCTCCTGCAATGTACCAAGCTGTATCCAAGGATTATTAATATTGACTGTTGAAATACCTAACATATTAGGGCTTATCTCTTGATCTAAAATCGTTTCTATCCACATTTCTGAATGATCTTGTGTAATGATTTTGCTAGGCAAGCTAGGTAATTTATTAAGGGAACTATCTCGCTCCAAAGAAAGGCTAATTCCCTCAGAAGGAAGGAAAATATTTATTGGGTTAGAAACAGTTTGCTCTCTCTCCTTCTTGTTCGGCACAGTGGTCACAGCACTGTTACTTTTCAAAGTAGAAACGTTCTCTCTTTTTTCTTCTACAGATCGATCAAAGTACGTGGTGGAAAGTACTACAGATGTCAGGAGAGCAAAGCTTAAGAATGCCAAATTTCGTGCAGAATTAGAGATAATTAAATTTTTTATATTCAATATCCCTGATTTTAAAGATCTAGGTAGTTCTTTGCCTTTGAGCCAATTTTCAAAATAGGATTGTTTTTTGAAGTCTTTTTGGCTTTTAAAGATAAATGACTTTTGCTGATCGTTCAAAATACTGATGGAGTCTAAAACTTTAAAACCTGTACTTTCAATAAACGATATCGCTTCTAAAAGTTTCTGCTTATCAACAACACCTATTTCGATAATACCTTTAGAAAAAATAATATCGAAATATACTTTGGAAATATCGATATCATTTTCCTCGTTAAGAACCTTTTTGGCAGCCAAATAAGAATTCTCCATATTATTCTCACTTTTGGGAATTTTGCGAAAAACTTTTATTTGATCAGGTGGAATTACAAAGTTAATATTTAGATTTAAATTATTGCTTTCATTGACAAAATTTGAAAGATCAAAAAGTGCAGATTGTACATCACCTTTGTGTATTGGAATAGATTTTACGAGCGTATTGCCTGCTTTTTCATATTCAAGCAGGTCCACATTATTTTCTCGAATAATCAGGTTTAGGCGCAAGGGCGTCAATGGACCCTCCAAAGTATCTACCAAAAGAGCCTACACCATTTAGGCGGTCTGGAAAAGATAAACAAGTTTTTCTAACTAAACCTGCTGTGTAGTAACACACATATTAAACTTTTATTTTGCTGATGCGAGAGCTTGTTTTAGATCTGCTATCAGATCATCCGAGTCTTCGATACCGATAGAAATTCTAACTACATTGGGCGCAGAACCAGCAGCAATTTGTTGGTCCACAGTTAGCTGTCTATGCGTAGTTGATGCTGTGTGTATAACCAGCGAACGACTATCACCAAGGTTTGCAACATGGCTAAAAATTTCGAGCGCATTAACAAACTTTATGCAACTGTCATATCCACCTTTTAATGCTACTGTAAATAAACCTCCAGCGCCCTTTGGGCATACTTTTTTAACGCGATCGAAATATGGGGAAGATTTCAATCCAGCGTAAGTTACGGCTTCAACACTGTCTTGTTCTTCCAGCCAACCAGCTATTTTTAATGCATTCTCACAGTGCCTTTGCATGCGCAGTGATAACGTTTCCAAACCCATGAGGGTGTAGTGAGCGGCTTGTGGGTTCATCGTCATTCCTAAGTCACGCAGGCCTACAGCGATTCCATGAAATGTGAAAGCTAATGCTCCAAATGTTTCATGGAACCGTAAACCATGATATGCGGGTTCAGGTTCGGATAAAGATGGAAATTTTTCATTTGCTGACCAGTCAAATTTGCCACTGTCCACAACGCATCCACCCGTTACGGTTCCATTTCCAGTCATATATTTTGTTGTTGAATGAACAACTAAAGTTGCACCGTACTCTATTGGACGACACAAATAAGGGGTGGCAGTAGTATTGTCTACGATAAGCGGAAGGCCCGCTTTATCTGAAATTAATGATATGGCTTTAAGGTCTGTAATATATCCACCAGGGTTCGCTATAGATTCACAAAAAACAGCGCGAGTGTTATCGTCAATAGCATTTTCCAGCGCGTTTAAATCATCGAAATCTACAAATTTTGCTGACCAACCAAAACGCTTAATAGTTTGGCTAAATTGGGTAACTGTTCCACCGTATAAACGAGTTGAAGCAATTACGTTGCATCCAGGTGACATAAGAGGAAACAAAGCCATAATTTGGGCGGCATGACCTGATGAACAACAAACGGCTCCAACGCCTCCTTCTAAGGTTGCTACTCGCTCTTGCAATACTGAAACGGTGGGGTTCGTTAATCTTGAGTATATGTAACCAACTTCTTGTAGATTAAATAAAGAAGCAGCATGTTCAGCATCGCGAAAAACATAGGCTGTTGACTGATAAATTGGAGTTTGTCTCGCACCGGTCACAGGATCTGGGCGAGACCCAGCATGAATTTGTAATGTATCAAAACCGTAAGTTGGACCGTCTTCCATTCTTTTTCCTCATTTTTGGTTCAGGCCAACTTAGGCAAAGCTACTTAAAAGAACAATCTAATAATTCTCATAGTCATCATTGAAAGGATAAAATTTACATTTGCTTTTTATGTTTGAAATTAAATTCTTTTATAATGGTTTTAAGCGGAATAGTTTTCATTCTAAAGTGATCAAAAAGGAAGGATAATTTTAGATGTTTGACTTAGGCTTGGATGATAAAGTTGTCCTAATTACGGGTGGAAGCGATGGCTTGGGTCGTGCAACGGCTGAGAGATTTGTGTTGGAAGGAGCTAAAGTTGTTATTTGTGCTCGACGTTCAGAGCATCTGTTTCAGGTTGTGGATGAAATTCGAAAGCACACAATGGAACATTTGGATAAGGACCCAGAAAAAAAGATTGTTGGATATCCTTCTGATGTTACTAATCCAGAAGATTGTGTAAGTCTTGTATCAAACATAAAATCAAAATTTGGTGGAATTGATTTTTTAATAAATAATGCTGGGGCTTCGGCGGCAGCAAGGTTAGAAAATTTAAATGAGAGTGACTGGATTGCTGATTTTAATCTAAAAGTTATGGCTGCAGTTAGATTAAGCAAACTAGTAATCCCTTCAATGAGAGCAAGGGGCGGTGGCTGCATTATTAACGCAAGCATCGGTGGAGGAAAAGCGCCGGCATCGGAAACTTTGCCAACTTCTGTTATGCGATCGGCTGGCTTAAATTTAACAAAATCTTTGGCTAATGAATTTGCATCGGAGAAGATACGGGTAAATGCAATTTGCATAGGTTTGATAAAGTCTATGCAATGGGTCAGGCGTGCTGGTAACAAAAACCCTCAAGAACTTTATAGCGATTTAGCTAAGAAGATACCTCTGGGGCGTGTTGGGGAAGCAGAGGAATATGCGGATCTAGTTGCTTTTCTCTGTTCCGAAAGAGCGACGTTCATCACTGGCACAGCAATTAATTTGGATGGTGGAATGTGTCCTGTTGTCTAAACTCAGAAAAAGAACAATAATTAGTTTTCAACTTTGCTTGCGTTAGCTTCAGCGGCTATTTGGGCTTTTAGTATTATCATTTTAGCCAACTTTTCAGAATTAGATAACTCACTCCAATCCAAATCGATTGGGATACACATTCCGCAATCACAAGCGTTCTCATTGTAATCGCTTACAAAGCCTCGATATCCATCCTGCGGAATCATATTAGGCGGCATCATCTTTATTGATCTGCTTGGCTTCCCAAGTAATTTTTTTCTTTTGGTAGTCTTCTTCGCTTAATTTATGCCAGCCTACACATTTACCAGTGGGCGATCGACCGCAAGTACAACTCATAATAAACTCCTATTTAAAGTAGATACGGTAAATCACTGTGTTTGGATCATTATTAATTAGTCAAAAAATATTATTTATGAAGATAACTACCTAAAAATCACATTATTACTAAACTATTTAAAGGAAATTTGGAGCGGGCGATGAGATTCGAACTCACGACATTTACCTTGGCAAGGTAACGCTCTACCCCTGAGCTACGCCCGCATCCTTGGGTATGCCGCTTCTACAAACACTCTTTTGTTACTGCAAGAGAAAAATAGCAAATTATTCAAATTCGATTAAAAGATCCTTAGCGTCTATTTGTGAACCGGTACTGACATGTATCACTTTTACGATTGCATCGCGTTCGGCGTGAAGACCCGTCTCCATTTTCATGGCTTCAATAGTTAGTAGTAAATCTCCCTCCGAAACTGTCTGTCCAACTGATACGGTCACACCTGCAATAACACCAGGCATTGGAGCTCCAACATGGCCATTATTACCTTCTTCCGCTTTCGGGTTCGACGCTGTTTGCGATTTAATAAGCCTATTAGGAACCCGGATGATGCGTGGTTGACCATTTAGTTCAAAAAAGACCCTAACGTCACCTTTGTCATCTGTTTCACCAACAGCCTGCAAACGAATTTCTAACGTTTTTCCTGGGTCAATTTCTGCTGTTATTTCTTCTCCAGGCTGCATTCCATAAAAAAAAGTTTTTGTTGGCAGGGCTCTAACAGGACCATAAATTTGATGTCGTTCCATGTAATCTAGAAAAACTTTTGGGTACATCAGATAGCCGTTCAAGTCTTCGTTATCTATATCCATTCCTTCAAGGTTATTAGATAACTCTTTTCGCATTTTCTCAAGATCAACGTTCTTAAGATGTTTGCCAGGCCTCTCCGTATTTGGTTTTTCACTTTTTAGTACCTTACCAACGATTTTTCTTGGAAACCCACCTGGAGGTTGTCCAAGATTGCCGCGCATCATATCCACAACACTATCTGGAAATGAGAGATCGATATCTGGGTTTTCTACATCTTGGCGGCTGAGACCTTGCGAAACCATCATTAGTGCCATGTCACCAACCACCTTGGATGAGGGTGTAACCTTTACAATATCGCCAAACATCTGATTGACATCTGCATATGTCTTAGCAATTTCGGGCCATTGTTCTTCCAGGCCTAAAGAACGAGCTTGAGCTTTTAAATTCGTAAATTGACCGCCTGGCATTTCATGAAGGTATACTTCTGATGCAGGCGCTGATGATCCACTCTCAAATGCGACATATTGATCACGAACATGTTCCCAATAATTATTTATTTCTCTGATATCATTGATATCCAGTTCAGTGTCACGGTCAGTGTGCCTAAGGGCCTCTACTATTGAACCAAGGCAAGGTTGTGATGTGCCGCCCGAAAAAGCATCCATGGCCGTGTCTACCGCGTCAACACCAGCTTCAGAGGCAGCTAAAATGGTAGAGGCCGCTATGCCACTTGTATCGTGTGTATGAAAGTGTATCGGAATGCCGATTTCGCTTTTCAGCGTTTGAATTAGTGTCGTGGCTGCCGCTGGCTTTAACAATCCTGCCATATCCTTTAAGCCCAGAATGTGAGCGCCTGACGCTTCTAATTCTTTGGCCATAGAGACATAATACTGTAAATTATATTTAGCGCGGTCCGGGTTCAATATATCTCCCGTGTAGCAGATACTCGCCTCACAAATTTTACTGGTATCTAAAACTGCGTCTATAGCGACCCGCATATTTTCGACCCAATTGAGGCTATCAAAAACCCTAAAAACGTCAATGCCTTTCGCTGCTTCCTTAACAAATGCTTCGACAACGTTATCGGGGTAATTTGTGTATCCCACGCCATTTGAAGCTCTCAATAACATTTGTGTCATAATGTTTGGCATAGCAGCCCGGATATCTCTCAACCTTTGCCAAGGGCATTCTTGCAAAAATCTGTAAGCAACATCGAACGTTGCGCCACCCCAACATTCAACTGACAATAGTTTTGGGAGTTTAGAAGAATAAAATGGGGCGGCATTAATCATATCTAATGATCGCATGCGGGTCGCAAGAAGTGACTGATGACCATCACGCATTGTTGTGTCTGTTAAAAGTAATCTTTTTTGCTCTAACATCCAATTTGCGACTGCTTTTGGCCCTTTTTCATCTAAAAGGTTTCTGGATCCATAACTAGGTTCGGACTTAACAGCTGGAGCGCGTGCTAGTTTCAATTCACCCGGTGGTTTAGGTCGACTGACTGTCTCAGGGTGCCCATTAACCGTAATGTCAGCAATATAATTCAAGACTTTTGTTCCTCGATCACGCCTTTTACTAAATTCAAATAAATCAGCAGAAGTATCGATGAATTTTGTTGTATACTTGTTATCTAAAAATATTGGATGCTTTAACAAATTCTCTACGAATGCAATATTCGTAGAAACCCCTCTAATTCTAAATTCTCGTAGGGCCCGGTCCATTCTGGCAATAGCTTTTTCAGGAGTAGGGGCCCAAGCCGTAACTTTGACGAGTAAACTATCGTAATACCGTGTAATTACACCACCTGAATATGCTGTTCCCCCATCAAGACGGATACCCATACCTGTAGCTTCTCTGAAGGCAGTGATACGCCCGTAATCAGGTATAAAATTGTTTTGTGGATCTTCAGTGGTTATCCGAGTTTGTAACGCATGACCATTTAATTTAATCTCTTTTTGAGAGGCCTTTCCTGTTGCTTCAGATAGTCCGCATCCTTCCGCTATTAAAATCTGAGCCTGTACGATATCGATTCCAGTAACCTCTTCTGTAACGGTATGCTCAACTTGCACCCGCGGATTTACTTCGATAAAAAAGAATTTTTCGCTGTCCATATCCATTAGAAATTCGACAGTTCCAGCACATTCATAATTTACATGCTGGCAAATTCTTCGACCTAGTTCGCACACTTCTTCTCTTTGAGCTTTTGATAGATATGGTGCAGGAGCGCGTTCAACCACCTTTTGATTTCTTCTCTGTACAGAACAATCCCGCTCCCAAAGATGATAGATATTCCCATTTTGATCGCCTAAGATCTGAACCTCAACGTGCCTAGCTTTTGTGATCATTTTTTCTAAGTAACCTTCTCCGTTACCAAACGCAGCTTCAGCCTCACGACGGCCTTCGAGAATTTTTTCTTCAAGTTCACTCTTATCGTTAATAGGTCGCATCCCTCTACCTCCGCCTCCCCATGAAGCTTTAAGCATTAAAGGATAGCCTACATTTTCGGCTTCTTTCCGAATGACGTTCATATCATCTCCAAGAACATCAGTGGCGGGAATTACCGGAACGTTAGCTTCAATTGCTACTTTTCTGGCAGAAGCTTTGTCTCCTAATGCGCGCATTGTTTCAGCTCTTGGGCCGATAAAGGTGATTCCATTTGTATCGCAGGCATCTACAAAGTTTGGATTTTCACTTAACAATCCATAACCAGGATGAATTGCATCGGCACCGCTTAGCTTTGCAACTCTTATAATTTCATCAATAGAGAGGTATGCTGCGACTGGACCAAGGCCTTCTCCAATTCGGTAAGCTTCATCTGCCTTAAAGCGATGAAGACCAAGTTTATCCTCTTCAGCAAAAACGGCTACGGTCTTCTTGCCCATTTCATTGGCTGCGCGCATGATCCTTATTGCTATTTCGCCACGGTTTGCGATTAGAATTTTTTCAAAGCTTTTCATTTTTGCCCATACCTAAACTGAAGTATAATTTTGGGCGCAAGCTGCACCGCTGCAGGCGTTAAAGTCAATGTATTATCTAAACATTTGTTAATTAATTACACCATTACTTTTTTACACACTCTATGCAATTTTGATAAGTTGGCCATCGCTAAAATGGGACTTCTGACCTTAACCTTTAGCCTGGATGATTTTTTTTTGAATTTAAAAAATGAACGCTTTTAGGAACAGAGCAGGAACATATCTTCCATTTTTGGATTTTTTAAAGTAACCATTAAACTATGAGCAGAGAAGAGAACAAAAAAATGAATAATGCAGCCACGCTAAGCAGCCAAGCCATGGCTGCTCGATCTTTTTCTTACTTAGATGGCTTGAATGAAGAACAGAAAAAAGCTGTTGAGGCTCTTGATGGGCCAGTTTTGATGTTGGCTGGAGCTGGTACTGGAAAAACAAAAGCGCTTACAGCTAGAGTTGTCCACTTGCTCAATATGAGAAGGGCCAACCCAAATCAAATTTTGGCAGTGACATTTACGAATAAAGCAGCAAAGGAAATGAAAAATCGCGTAGGCGCTATGCTTGGCCAAGTTGTCGAAGGTATGCCTTGGATGGGAACATTTCACTCAATTTCAGTTAAAATACTCCGAAGGAATGCGGAACTTGTGGGTTTAAAAGCAAATTTTACTATTTTGGATACATATGATCAGTTGAGGTTATTAAAGCAGCTAACCAAAGCCGAGAATATAGATGAGAAGCGTTGGCCAGCTCGACAATTAGCGGGATTGATTGATAGGTGGAAAAATCGTGCTTGGCTTCCAGCTCAAGTTCCCTCTTCAGAAAGTACTGCCTTCAATAATCAAGGTACAGAACTTTATGAGCAGTATCAGAATAGACTTAGGCAATTAAATGCAGTCGATTTTGGAGATTTACTTTTATACTGTGTTGAAATTTTTCAGAAAAACCGCGACGTTTTGGAGAGGTATCAGAGTTTCTTTCGATATATTTTGGTTGATGAATATCAAGATACAAATGTTGCGCAATATTTATGGCTAAGATTGCTTGCAGGAGAGCATAAAAATATTTGCTGTGTTGGCGATGATGACCAATCCATCTATGGCTGGCGAGGCGCTGAGGTAGGAAATATTTTGCGTTTTGAAAAAGATTTTCCTGGCGCAAAAGTTATACGTCTAGAACAAAATTATAGATCTACACCACATATCCTAGCAGCTGCCGCTGGTGTGATTTCAGCAAATAAAGGGCGGCTGGGAAAAGAACTATGGACTAGTCAAGATACGGGTGAAAAAGTTCGCCTAATTGGTCACTGGGACGGTGAGGAGGAGGCGCGCTGGATTGGAGAAGAAATAGAATCAATCCAGAGGGGAACGCGCGGCCAATCGCCAAAAAGTTTGGAAAGCCTTGCTATATTAGTGCGTGCAAGTCACCAAATGCGCATGTTTGAAGATAGATTTCTAACAATCGGATTGCCATACAGGGTAATAGGCGGTCCCCGTTTCTATGAAAGAATGGAAATTCGTGATGCGATGGCATATTTTCGCATTGTTACAAGCTCTGAAGATGATTTGGCTTTTGAGCGAATTGTAAATACGCCAAAAAGAGGTCTTGGAGACAAGGCTCAGCAAAAAATTCAGATCACAGCAAGACAGCATTCAACTTCTCTTATTGAAGGGGCCAAAATACTCCTCTCTGAAAATGGCCTGGGAGGTAAGGGTGCCATAGAACTCAGCGTTTTGATAAAAAATATTCAAAGATGGGAAAATCTTTTAAATGATCAAAACTTTAACCATATCGAGCTTGCAGAGCTTATTTTGGATGAAAGTGGCTACACTGGCATGTGGCAGAATGATAAGACGCCAGATGCTCCAGGTAGGTTAGAAAACTTAAAAGAGCTCGTAAAAGCCCTTGAAAACTTTGAAAATATTCAGGGGTTTTTAGAACATGTTAGCTTGGTTATGGAAAATGATGCTGAGGAGGGCGATGAAAAAGTTTCAATTATGACTTTGCATGCAGCCAAAGGCCTAGAATTTCCGGTAGTTTTTTTACCGGGTTGGGAAGATGGGCTGTTTCCTTCTCAGAGATCTATGGATGAAAGTGGGTTGAAGGGCTTAGAGGAAGAAAGAAGGCTGGCCTATGTTGGTATTACACGAGCTGAAAGTTTATGCACGATTTCTTTTGCGGGAAACAGAAGAGTTTTTGGACAATGGCAATCTTCGTTACCCTCTCGTTTCATAGATGAAATGCCTTCTGATAACGTAGAGGTGTTAACGCCGCCGGGCCTGTACGGTGGCGGTTATGGTGCAGTAGGAATGAACTCCTCTCTACACGATGAGGCTATGGCGGCAGACGCCTATGACTCTCCTGGATGGAAGCGACTACAAAGCAACAGCAAACGCTCAATGCTTGGGAAGCCAAAAGACAACGGAAATTTTACTATTGATTCAACCGCAAGTTCAGTTTTTGTGATTGGGGATAGGGTATTTCATCAAAAGTTTGGATATGGGGAAATTCAAAATATTGAGGGTGATAAACTTCAAATTGATTTCGAAAAAGCGGGGAATAAAAAAGTAGTTTCGAAGTTTATTACTTCGGCTGAGAATATTTGACAGTCAACTAATTTTTCGAAAATTTAAGATTTAATTAAACTGGAAAAATCGGCAAATAACTTTAGCTTATATAACAACTTTTAGACAGATTTCCCTGAATTAGTTGTTTAGACGGGTTTTGAAGTTTAATTACTTCAATTAAAGTAGATTTGAATGTGAGCAAAAACATATGCGCGAAAAAATATTAACTATCCTAGAAAGGTATGAACTAGACGAGGGGGGCAATCTCATATCTCGTGATCTAATAAGGGCGCTCAGTATTGACGGTTCAAAATTATCTTTTGTGCTCGAGGCGCCTTCACCAGATTTAGCTCAAAAACTAGAGGCACAGAGATCAGAGATACAAAAAAAATTATTACAAATTGATGGCTTGGATGAGGTCAGTATAGTTGTGACGTCGCATTCTAAGGAGCCTCCAAAACTAAAAATCGGTGGACATCCAAAGCCTCAAGAAACATCAATGAAGCCGCAAAGTGTTTCAAAAATAATTGCCATTGCTTCGGGTAAAGGAGGAGTAGGTAAATCAACGGTTTCCTCCAACTTAGCAGTTGCTTTGGCAAGCAAAGGTAAAAAAATTGGTTTGCTTGATGCTGATATTTACGGACCATCACAGCCGCGAATGATGGGCGTCTCTCAACGCCCCAAAAGTCCCGATGGAAAAAAAATTATTCCTCTTAAAGCTCACGGGGTCACTATGATGTCAATTGGTTTGATGGTGGACCCTAGCAAAGCCGTTGTTTGGAGGGGCCCTATGCTAATGGGGGCATTACAGCAAATGCTATCTCAAGTAGAGTGGGGAGAATTGGACGGTTTGATCGTAGATTTGCCTCCAGGTACGGGTGATGTTCAATTAACTTTGTGTCAAAAAGCAGAATTATCCGGTGCAATTATTGTATCCACACCTCAGGATGTTGCACTTTTAGATGCTAGAAAAGCGATTGACATGTTTAAGACACTAAAAACGCCTATTTTTGGTATGATAGAAAATATGTCAAATTTTGTCTGCCCAAAATGCAATCATGAAACGCCTATTTTTGGAAACGGTGGTGTTTTAATGGAGGCAGAGGAATTGAAGGTTCCTTTGCTTGGAACGCTTCCTATAGATATTGATACTCGTTTGGCAGGAGACAATGGAAAACCGGTAGCACTTTTGGGTGGTGCAGCGGCTACAGCTTATAACAAAATAGCTGATGGTTTCATCGCGAGCGGTTTGGTTTAGTTAAATTTTAAAATTAAATGGGATTTTATGGTACAAATCACATTTTAATAAAAAAAGTTTAAAATTTTTAAATACTCAATCTTTTTCTTAGTATGATTTGCCAAATATAACCTTAAATGTAAGGTTTAATATTTTTTTTTGAAATTATTATCAAATCTTAATATTGACCATATATATGTCTATAAATGAAATTTATATCTATATATAGTATTTAATGAGTGATTATTTTAAAACATTTCTTATGTCGACGTTAATCTTTTCCATAAATTCCCATAAATTCCCATTTTTTTCTTGATTTTACCTTTTTCTAGTGTAAATTTGATTTAGTGATGAGGATGGGAAAATTAATGGACGCAAAGATCCATCTCCTTAAGTCAGGTTTCATACAGGCCCCACTTTCATCAGTTTTTAGATCCGGCGCGCGAGCGAGCAGTATCCCCCCCCAGGAGCGCGTGCAGTCGGTAGTCCCCGCTAAGCGGGAAAGTGACAGCGGATTGAGCAACAGCAGCAGCTCAATCCGCTTCGTCATTTAAGAAAGAGGGTTACAAAGAGGCGCTCACGGTTTGGGACAACGTTTTAGAGGAGAGGGTCTGCACAAAGTAGACAGCAAGGGAAGAGTTTCAATACCTGCGCTTTTCCGTCGGGTTGTTGAATCATGTGACCCTAATTGGAAAGAGGGACTACCTCCTGAATTAATCATTGTTTATGGCGATGAAAGAAGAAAATTTATTGAGTGTTATACGATAGAAGCTATTGAGGGAGTGGATAGCAAAATTGACCGCCTCCCTAGAGGTTCTCTTGAGAGAAAGACCCTTGAACGTTTTTTTCATGGACAAAGTATTCCAACTTCAATCGATGAAACGGGCCGGCTGGTATTGTCTTCTAGATTAAGAGAGCGTTTCTGTATTGAAAAGGAGGCGTACTTTATCGCCGCTGGTGATACTTTTCAAATTTGGAATCCTCAGGTATTCGAAGCAGACCAAAAAGAAACAAATCAATGGCTTCGAGAGCAGCCAGTAGATTTTGATCCTATTAGCTTTTTAGATATTGGGCATGACCAATAATGATGGATCTGGATTTGACTTCCAAAACAGATCATGTTCCGGTTTTAATAGGGCCAATTATTGAAAATATTTCACCAGTTACAGGGGTTTGGGTTGATGCCACCTTTGGTGCTGGTGGCTATACTAGAGCTTTGCTTGATGCTGGAGCGGAATTTGTTTTCGCGATTGATCGCGATCCAAACGTTTTTTCTTTGGCAAAAGAATGGTTGCATCACTACCCCGATAGAATTGAGTTTGTGAACGATGTCTTCTCTAATCTTGAAAAATATGTCGATGACGTAAATGGTGTGGTTTTTGATCTGGGCGTTTCATCCATGCAGCTTGATCAGGCAACTAGAGGGTTTTCATTTTTGAAAGAGGGGCCATTGGACATGCGTATGTCCCAAACAGGTCCGACGGCTGCTGATCTAGTTAATTCAGCCTCTGAAAAAATGCTCAGCAATATTCTATATTTCTTTGGAGAAGAGCGGGCAAGTCGCAGAATAGCAAAAGCTATAGTCGCTCGGCGGGATCAAGAGCCCTTTGGAACAACAACTGATTTAGCTAAAATTATCGAAAGCGTTTTACCAAGATCAAAACCAGGGCAGTCTCATCCAGCAACTCGTAGTTTTCAGGCTTTACGTATTGCAGTTAACAAGGAATATGAAGAGCTTTTCAATGGTTTATTTTCAGCAGAAAAAGTACTTTCGGCAGATGGTTGCTTAGTTGTGGTGACATTTCACTCAATAGAGGATCGGATAGTAAAACGCTTTATTCAAGCTCGCTCTGGAAAGCTATATTCAACAAGTAGATACTTACCTGATACCGATGCTCTTCCAATTCAATTTTCTAAAGTAACGCAAAAAGCGATTAAACCATCAACAAGTGAAATATCAATAAACACAAGGGCTCGGTCAGCAAAGCTTAGAATTGCAAAACGAACGAATATTAAACCGGGAAAAAATTTAACCTTAGAAGAACTTAGTGTTCCAATAGTTGGAAAGAATTAAGATGCGCAGTTTTATTTATTCAATAACATTTGCGAGCCTTGTTGGGTTAGCTTTTTGGGCTTATCAGGAAAATATCAAAACGAAAAACGTAATATCTCATACTGAGAAGTTGCAAAAAGAAATTGGAATTACACGGGCTAGGCTATCAATTTTAAGGGCAGAATGGGCTTACCTCAATCGCCCTGACAGATTAACTGAATTAGTAGATTTAAATTTTTCCCGACTTCTCCTTGTGCCGTTAAGAGCATCAAATTTTTTAGAAGTTGATGAAATCAATTTCTTAAATGATCCTGATTTGCCTGAGGTGGTTTCCTTACCCGTAAGTCTTACAATGAAAGCTAGTTCCCTTGACTGAAACCATGAATAGAATAGCCATTCGTCCTTTGAGCCGAATACTACCAGCACGCTTTAGAGGCGAGGATCCAGATAGGATTGAGAAGGAAAATTTAAATATACGCCATGAGCAAATGCGTGACGTTGAAAGAGTGAGATCAAATATCCGTTTGCTGCTCATCATAGTGATGTTCGTTTGCATTTATACAGCTATAGGAGTAAGGCTTGCCACGCTGGCATCCAGTCAACCTACCGAGCCAGTTGCTCAGTCAAGTAATTCGTCACTTTTTTCCCAAAGGGCTGATATTGTTGATAGAAAAGGTAGGATACTCGCTACTAATTTAGAAACGTATGCACTTTACGTTGAAACTCGCCATTTAGTTGATCCGCTTAATACAGCTCGCAAACTGGCTTTTCTTTTTGAAGACCTAAACGCTGATGATTTATATGCGCAATTCACCAGTAGTCGAAAATTCTTATGGATAAAAAAGAAGCTGAGCCCAGAGCAAATGCAAGCTGTGCACGATATTGGTGAACCAGGTTTACGTTTTGGTCCTAGGGAAACAAGGCTTTATCCTAATGGTGCATTAGCATCTCACATACTTGGTGGTGCGAGTTTTGGAAAGGAAGGAGTGAAATCAGCCGAAATTATAGGTGTGGCTGGAGTAGAAAAAACATTTGATAGCCAATTACGTGACCCGTCGTATTCGGAAAAACCACTTAAATTAACTATTGATTTATCGGTCCAAGCTGCCGTTGAACATGTTCTGGAAGGTGGAATGCGGCTTTTAAATGCCAAAGGTGCTGTAGCTATTTTGATGGAGGTAGATACTGGACGGATAATATCGCTAGCCTCTCTACCAGATTTTGACCCAAATCACCGTCCTAGCCTTCCCAATGAGGGTTCGGCTGCAGAAAGTCCTCTTTTTAATAGAGCCATTCAAGGTGTCTACGACCTTGGTTCGACTTTTAAAATCTTTACCGTGGCGCAAGCATTGGAGTTGGGTCTTATAGATCCAAAAACTAAGATCAACACAAAAGGTCCCATCAGAATAGGTGGACATAAAATCAATGATTACAGAAATAACGGTCCAGAGTTGCCCGTTTGGCAAGTGATCACTAAGTCTTCTAATCTAGGAACGGCAAGAATAGCTAAAATGATAGGGTCTGAAAAACAAAGAGAATTTCTAACTAGTCTTGGTTTTACTAAACCCACATCGATAGAGATGATTGAGGCCAAAGGTGGAAAACCGCTTTTGCCAAAACGTTGGAATGAATTGGAAACCATGACTGTTTCATATGGACATGGGATATCCGTCACGCCTCTTCATTTAGCCACTGGATATGCAATGCTTGCCAATGGAGGTCGATTAGTAAAACCCACACTTTTAGAAGAAGTAAAATCTGATTTAGGCCCTCGGGTTATTTCGAAAAGAGTAGCAGATAATAGTCTTGCTATGCTCAGGGGTGTTGTAACGGGAGGGACAGCTTCGATAGCCGATGTGAGCGGATATTTTGTTGGTGGGAAGACAGGTACGGCAGATAAACCTAGTGCTCAAGGTGGCTATGATAAAGAAAAAAATATTACCAGTTTTGCCTCAATTTTTCCAATAGATGAGCCAAAGTATGTGTTAGTAATTGCGTTGGATGAAGCACAAGACACATCTGGTCCTGAACCAAAGCGAACGGCAGGTTGGACAGCTGTCCCAGTTAGTGCAGAAATTATAGCAAGAGTTGCTCCACTATTAGGATTGCGGCCGAAATTTGATAATCAATCCACTATAGGTGTAACATTATCAAATTGGCAGGAGTAATTCGCAGAACAAAGGTAAATTAAATGCCTAAACATAAAAGCCTCAGCAGCCTCGGCCTTCATACTGTTAATGGTAATGATCCAGTCATAAATAAAATTGTATTTGATAGCAGGCAGGTTGAACCCGGCTGCTTATTTGCTGCTTTGAAAGGTAGTTCGGTCCATGGTGCTGAATTCGTAGAAGCTGTTCTTGATGCTGGTGCCGTAGCAATTTTGACTGATAAAGAAGGGGAAACAATTTTAAAAGGCTCCAAAATTGATGCTTTGGTTATAAAGAAAGATGCTCGCAGAGCCTTAGCCAAAGCAGTTTCTCTTTTGATGGAAAAGCAGCCAGAAACAATAGTTGCAATTACTGGAACTAATGGAAAAACTTCCGTGGCTACTTTTTGCAGACAAATCTGGAATGAGGTCGGTATTGAAGCTATAAATATTGGAACAACAGGAGTGGAAGGAAGTTGGTCTACCCCTCTAAATTATACGACCCCAGATCCAGTAAAGCTTCATCAAGTTTTATATAAAGCTGCTTCAGAAGGTATCACTCACATAGCGATGGAGGCTTCAAGTCACGGGTTAGATCAGCGTCGTTTAGATGGCGTTGAGATAAAAACTGCTGCTTTTACAAATTTCTCACGTGATCATTTAGATTATCATACATCCTATGAAGATTACTTTAATGCTAAAAAAGGATTATTTGAGCGTTTGTGCCCAAAAGAAAAAAATGGCGTGTTTAACATCGATAATAAAGAAATCAAGAAACTAGCTCATTGGTATGGCTTGAAAAATAATATTGCAACCATTGGGTATGATAAGACGGCTGATCTAATTATTTTAAGTCAAAAATTTTATCCAAAAAGTCAAGATATAAGGTTTTCATTTCGCAATAAAATTTATCAAAAGTCTATTAATCTGATAGGGGCTTTCCAGGCTGAAAATCTCTTGATGGCTGCTCTTTTAGTAATTTCATCTGGTCAACAGGAAACTAATGTTTTTGAGGTTTTAGAGTATGTTAAGCCAGTTCGAGGGCGTATGGAATTAGCTGCAACCAGACAAAACGGTGCAACTGTTTACGTAGATTATGCGCACACTCCTGATGCTGTTGAGATTGCATTAAAATCTCTAAAACCTCATATCTTAGGAAAATTAATAGTTGTTATAGGGGCGGGAGGCGAAAGAGATGAAGGGAAGCGTCCTCTGATGGGAGCAGCAGCAGAGAAAAACTCAGATTTTGTCATTATAACGGACGATAACCCAAGAAATGAAAATCCATCCTCAATACATCAAATGATTGAAAATGGTATCCAAGACAATAACAAAGTCACAGTTATACCCGATAGAGCTGAAGCAATACTTAAAGCGGTTGACTTGTTAGACGTAGGTGATGGTCTGCTCATAGCAGGTAAGGGTCATGAAACTGAGCAAATTGTAGGTAAAAATATTTTTCCATTTGATGATTTTGAACAAGCCAGTCTTTCAGTTGCTTCTCTGGATGGAGTAGAACAATGAGCCTGTGGAATTCTCAAGATGCATCTTTGGCAACTGGGGGTATAAATACCCTTTCTTGGGCTGCAACGGGGGTATCGATAGATACAAGAACCATTCAACCAGGTGATTTATTTGTTGCTTTAAAAGCAGACCGTGATGGACATGATTTTTTAAATAATGCATTCAAAAATGGTGCTGTGGCGGCGCTTGTAGATCATATTCCTCAGAATTTTGATGCATCTTTTCCGCTACTTGTGGTGCCAGACGTTATGGAAGCATTTCGATCAATGGCAAGGTTTTCTCGGGATCGATTTAGGGGCAAAGTAATTGCCGTAACCGGTTCTGTTGGTAAAACTTCAACAAAAGAGATGTTAAAAACAATACTGACGGAACAGGGTAAGACCCATGCCTCTTTTGCTAGTTATAACAATCATTGGGGTGTACCGCTTACCTTAACTCGCATGCGGAAAGATTCAGATTTTTCTGTAATTGAGATAGGGATGAACCATCCGGGAGAAATTGCGCCGCTTTCTGTGTTAGCCAACCCAGATATCGCTTTAATTACTTCTGTAGCTCCGGCACATTTGGCAGCGTTTGAAAGTATTGAAGGGATAGCACGAGAAAAAGCATCAATTGCTAAGGGATTAAAAAATGATGGGGTGGTAATTATTAATGGTGACAATTCAACAGTAGAAATACTTAAGTTCGAGATAGTTTCAAATGGTTTTGATCCTATTTGCTATGGGTCAAAAGATAAAAGAAACATAATATTAAATATTGATGAGGTAAATAATGGTTTAGAAGTATTGAGCTTAATTGAAGGAGAAGAGCAACGTTTTAAATTAAATACCACAGCAATTCATTTTGCGATCAATGCTCTAGGAGCTCTAATAGTAGCCAAAACACTTGATTGTGATATTTTGAAAGCCTGTGAAAGCCTTGAAGAGTGGCTGCCCAGCGTAGGCCGAGGTTCTGTTAAAAAAATAAATTTAAGTCAAATCGGATTTATTGAGTTGATTGATGATGGGTACAACGCAAATCCTGTTTCCATGTCAGCAGCATTGGATACACTGAGCAAAAATAAAGCGAAACGCAAAATTGCAATTCTGGGTGATATGAAGGAATTGGGGTCTTCCGAAATAGATTACCATCAGAAAATAGCATCCTTAGCTGTCATATCTAAACTGGACTGCATCCATACCGTTGGGCCACTTATGGGCTACTTGCACAACATTTTGCCTGAAAAGAAGCGTGGGTTTCATTTTAGCAAGTCCAGAGATATTTTACCTTTGCTAGATAGAATTCTTGAAGGTGGTGATTGCTTACTTATAAAAGCTTCTTTAAGTGTTGGGATGCAAGAGGTGTCCAATGCAATCTCCAGTTTGGAATGTCCTGAGTAAACTCTAAGGAAAAAATTATGTTATATTGGTTAGCTCAACTTTCAGATGGAGGAGACTTTTTCAACTTGTTCCGTTACATTACGTTCCGGGCTGGCGGCGCTTTTTTCACAGCGTTGTTGTTTGGGTTTTTATTTGGGAGGCCTTTGATAAATGTTCTTCGAAAAAAACAAGGCAAAGGCCAACCAATTAGAGACGACGGGCCATCATCGCATTTTGAAAAAGCGGGAACCCCAACGATGGGAGGTTTGCTAATCTTAATTTCCTTACTTTTTGCAACATGTTTGTGGGCCAGGCTCGATAATATTTTTATTTGGATTGTTATTTTAGTTACGCTTAGTTTTGGAATGATAGGGTTTGCCGATGATTATTCGAAAGTATCAAAACAAAATACCAAAGGCATTCCTGGTCGAATACGGTTGCTTCTTGGATTTATTATCTCGGGGATTGCGGCCTATTTTGCTGCCATTAATCATCCAGAAGCTTTGCAGTATAAACTGGCGTTGCCAGTTTTTAAGGATACTTTACTGCATCTTGGGGTGTTATTCATTCCGTTTTCTATGATTGTTGTTGTTGGTGCTGCAAATTCAGTAAATTTAACAGACGGATTAGACGGTCTCGCTATAATGCCTGTAATGATCGCTGCATTGGCATTAGGTGTTATTGCTTACGCTGTTGGCCGCGTAGACTTTACCAATTATTTAGATGTCCATTATGTACCTGGTACTGGAGAATTATTAATATTTTGTTCTGCTCTTTTTGGCGGCGGTTTGGGTTTTCTTTGGTATAATGCCCCACCAGCAGCAGTTTTTATGGGTGACACAGGTGCTCTTTCTTTGGGGGGAGCTTTGGGGTCAATTGCTGTGGTAACAAAGCATGAAATAGTATTAGCAATAGTCGGTGGTTTGTTTGTGGTAGAGGCTTTGTCGGTAATTATTCAAGTTGCATATTTTAAGGCAACTGGCCGAAGAGTTTTCCTGATGGCGCCTATTCATCACCATTTTGAGAAAAAAGGTTGGGCAGAACCTCAAATTGTTATTCGGTTTTGGATCATTTCTTTGATATTAGCTATGATCGGTCTTGCGACACTGAAGGTTAGATAAAAAGTTTTGCAAAAATGATAACGGCTCAAAATGTAAAAAATATTAGTTACGCTGTTCTGGGATTAGGCCGCTCTGGGTTATCTGCAGCTATAGCTCTGAGAGCCGGTGGTGCAAAAATATTGTGTTTAGATGACAATATAGACAATTTAAAAATAGCCGAAGATTTGGGTTTTACTTGCACTGTTGCAGATAAAATAAACTGGAATGATATAGACGTCCTATTGGTAAGCCCTGGTGTGCCGCATCACTATCCAAAGCCACACATAGTTGTTTCTGAAGCCATTGAAAATGGGGTAGCAATAGATAATGATATTGGTTTATTTTTTAGATCTGTTGGGTCGCCTAATTGGGAAAAATTTGAGTCTATACCAAAAATAGTAGCAGTGACTGGATCTAATGGAAAATCTACAACCAGCGCGTTGATTCATCACATATTGCAATGTGAAAATCGCCCGTCTCAATTGGCTGGAAATATTGGCAAAGGTGTCTTTGACCTAGAGCCTTTAACTGATGGAGAAACTGTAATTTTAGAGCTTTCTTCTTATCAAACTGAAGTCGCAAATAGTTTAACACCTGATGTTGCAGTTTTTACAAACTTTACGCCTGATCACTTAGAACGGCATGGTGGACTTGGTGGCTATTATGCGGCGAAGAAGCGTCTTTTTATTTCTGGATGTCCTGATCGTTCTGTGATTGGTGTGGATGAGTTTGAAGGGCAGCTCTTGGCTCAGGAACTTGCCGATCATACGCACGATGATCGCATTATCAAAGTTTCCGTTTCTAGAAAAATTACTAATTTGGGCTGGAATGTTTTTGCCAATAAGGGATTTTTGTCGGAATACAGACGAGGAAAACAAGTAGCCTCGATCGATCTTCGTAAATGTACCGCTTTGCAAGGCCCACACAACCATCAAAATGCGTGTGCGGCTTATGCTGCTGTTCGTACTCTAGGTGTAGGGCCGCGTTCAGTGGAAAAAGCGTTAAAGAGTTTTCGTGGACTTCCACATAGATCACAATTGGTAACTGAGATCGACGGCGTAGTTTTCATAAACGATAGTAAGGCTACAAACGTTGATAGCGCTATAAAAGCGCTTGAGACATTTTCAAAAGTTCACTGGATATGTGGTGGTGAGCAAAAAGAAAATGATATTTCTCGACTTAACAATGCGCTGGCTAATGTTAAAAAAGCCTATGTTATAGGCACTGATACAGCCAAATTTTCTTCTCAGATAAGTTGTGAATTTGAAATTTCTAATACAATGGATAAGGCTGTTAAAAATGCATTTAAAGATGCAAAAGACGGTGAAACAATTTTGCTTTCTCCAGCTGCAGCTAGTTTTGATCAATATAGTTCTTTTGAAGAACGTGGTAAGGCTTTTGAACACGAAATTACAAAACTCACTAAATATTAAATATTACTCAGTTTAAAAATAAAAAATTAATGATATTAAAAAACTCAAAAAATCAAAAAAGAAAAAGTTTATTTCTGCTAGCTTTTAAAGAAGAATTTGGCTACCAGTAAACTATTGATCTTGGAAAACCGAGGCGAGTAAGAGGTAAAAAGGGCAGAAACCATGACAGAAATGGTTCATGGAGCAGCACCTAGCTCCGGTGGCGAAGCTATATTATCACGTTGGTGGCGTACAACTGATTTGTGGACCATGACGTGTATTTTATTACTGTTTTCAATTGGTTTGCTGCTTGGTTTTGCAGCTTCTCCTCCATTAGCTGAAAAAAATGGGTTTGCTCCGTTTCATTACGTGGAAAGGCAGGTGATTTTTGGTGCGCTATCCATAGTAACAATGATTGCCTTGTCTATGATGTCGGTAAAGTTAGTAAGAAGACTGGCAGTGATAGGTTTTGTTTGTTCTTTTATCAGTCTCATATTACTTCCTATTTTTGGAACAGACTTTGGAAAAGGAGCAATGCGCTGGTACACTTTGGGTTTTGCCTCTTTGCAGCCCTCTGAGTTCTTAAAGCCTTGCTTTATAGTTGTAACTGCTTGGATGATTTCAGCTTCTAAAGAAATTAATGGTCCTCCGGGTAAACTAATTTCATTTGTGTTGACCATAGTCATTTCAGCATTTCTTGTTTTGCAACCAGATTTTGGACAAGCCTGCCTTATCTTGTTTGGTTGGTCAGTGGTATATTTTGTAGCAGGAGCTCATATACTTATCCTAATTGGGGTAGCAGCTGCGACAATAGGCTTAGGTTCGTTCGCATATAACTACTCAGAACATTTTGCCAGAAGAATCGATGGTTTTTTATCACCAGATTTAGATCCAAGAACCCAGTTAGGATATGCGACAAACGCCATTCAAGAGGGTGGATTTTTTGGTGTGGGTGTGGGAGAGGGGCAAGTGAAGTGGTCTTTACCAGATGCTCATACTGATTTTATCATTGCAGTTGCTGCTGAAGAGTACGGATTTGTCCTAGTTGGACTAATTTTAACGATATATGCAACTATCGTTTGTAGTTCGTTAGCCAGGTTGCTTCGTGAAAGGGATATTTTTGTACGCTTGGCTGGAACAGGCCTTGTCTGCATGTTTGGCATTCAAGCTGTTATTAACATCGGTGTGGCCGCAAGATTATTACCAGCAAAGGGCATGACTTTACCTTTTGTAAGTTATGGGGGTTCTTCTTTAATTGCAGGTGGCATTGCTATAGGAATTTTGTTGGCATTAACCCGAAGCCGGCCGCAAAAAAATGTAGCTGATATTTTTATCAAGGAATAAATTGTGGAGACAAAACCTTTAGCGATATTGGCGGCTGGTGGAACGGGAGGGCATATGTTTCCTGCTCAGGCGTTGGCCGAGGAACTTTTATTTCGGGGTTGGGAGGTTAAGCTTTCAACTGATTTAAGAGGGGCAAGGTTTACGCAAAATTTTCCTAGGGAGGTGAAAATTGAAATAATCCATTCAGCAACTTTTGCTAAAAACGGATTAATTTCAAAAATAAAAGTTCCTTTCTTAATACTAGGGGGTATTTTTGCCACCTTGAAAGCTTTTTGGAAGAAACGGCCTAGTATTGTTATTGGCTTTGGTGGATATCCTACTATTCCAGCGCTTACGTCGTCGATTTTTATGAGTTTACCAAGAATTGTCCACGAACAAAACGGAGTTTTGGGAAAAGTTAACCAATTATTTTCTAAAAAAGTTCATCTAGTTGCTTGTGGTACTTGGCCAACAATTATGCCTGAACAGGTAATATCTGAACATATTGGCAATCCAGTTAGAAAAGAAGTTATTAGCCGCTCAGGTTCCCCCTATATCCCTCCAGGTAATCACCCTATGTCTATTTTAATATTGGGTGGGTCTCAGGGTGCTACGATTTTGTCGAATATTGTTCCAGAAGCTATTTGTAATTTACCAAACGAATTATTAAAATATATTCGTGTTTTTCAACAAGCGCGTGAAGAAGATTGCAAGCGTGTTAGGTCATATTATCTCGCCAAAGGAATTACCTGTGAAGTTCTGCCTTTCTTTGATAACATAGCCTCCTATCTATGCGAAGCACAGCTTATTATTTCTAGGTCTGGGGCATCTTCCGTTGCTGATATTGGAATTATTGGACGCCCCTCAATTCTTATCCCACTTGGTTCAGCCATTAGAGACGAACAAACTCTGAATGCTGCTCCTTTGATAAAATTACGAGCTGCCACGATAATAGCTGAAAAAAATTTGACAGTGAAAAGACTGAATAAAGCTATATTAAAAATTCTTTCTTCACCCGAAAATGCGAGTATGATGGCTGCCAATGCGCATAAAACAGCAGTGTTGGACGCTACTGCGAAATTAGCTGACCGCGTAGAAGAGATATCAGGATACAGCAATAGATGAACTCATTGACTAAACTTCCGATAAATATAGGCGCAATACATTTTGTGGGCATTGGTGGTATTGGAATGTCTGGAATTGCTGAAGTTTTATTAAACCTAAATTATAAAGTTCAGGGTTCTGATATCAAAAAAAGTCCTATTACAGAACGACTAGAAAAATTAGGCCTTAAAATTTTTTATGAACACGATGCTTCCAATCTCAAAAAAGCTACCGTTGTTGTAATTTCTACTGCGGTCTCAGAAACTAACCCAGAATTGTTGGAGGCGCGAAATAAGGGCATACCAATTGTAAAAAGATCTGAAATGTTGGCTGAATTAATGCGGCTAAATTCAAACATAGCGATTGCGGGTACTCATGGAAAAACAACCACTACAACATTAGTGGCAACTTTACTGGACGGAGGAGGGTTGGATCCAACTGTTATAAACGGTGGTATAATCCGCGCTTATGGCTCAAACGCTCGGCTTGGCCAGGGTGACTGGATGGTTGTTGAAGCTGATGAGAGTGATGGTACATTTAATCGTTTACCGGCAACGTTGGCCGTTGTCACCAACATAGATCCGGAACATCTGGATCACTGGGGTGATTTCGAAATGTTGCGTAAAGGTTTTTTTGATTTTGTATCAAACATTCCTTTTTATGGAGTTGCTTTCTGTTGCACTGATCATCCTGAAGTACAGGCTCTTGTTGGTAAAGTTACAGATAGACGAATTATAACTTATGGTTTTAATGCGCAAGCAGACGTTCGAGCCATAAATGTAACTTTCAAGGATGGGGTTTCTCATTTTGATGTCGTTTTACAGAAAGAAAATATAACTTTAGAAAGCCTTTCCTTACCTATGCCAGGCAATCACAATGTATCTAATTCATTAGCTGCTATAGCAATAGCTCGTCATCTAAATATCGATGAGAAATCAATTGAAAAATCGCTTTCACTATTCAAAGGTGTAAATAGACGATTTACTCAAGTGGCAGAACTAAACGGAATAAAGATTATCGACGATTATGCCCACCACCCCGTGGAAATATCTGCGGTATTAAGTGCTGCTAGGCAGACTGCAACCGGAAAAGTGTTCGCTATCCATCAACCACATCGCTATACTAGGTTGAGCTCATTATTTGAAGATTTTTGCTCTTGTTTCAACGAGGCAGATTTTGTTGGTATCATGGAGGTTTATTCTGCTGGAGAGGCTCCAATAGATGGAGCATCACGGTCCAATTTAGTTAATGGATTAGTTAGGCATGGTCATAGAAATGTTTTCTCGATAGATAATGAAGAAAATTTGGAAAAATTAATTAGACGACAAGCAAAAAGTGGAGATATCATAGTTTTTTTAGGTGCTGGTACAATAAGTGTGTGGGCAAATAATCTACCCTCCAGATTAATTTAATTGAGATAAAACACCTGCATTAAACTGGTCTTTTTCTGCACTGAAAGAAGTGGGATTTTATGATCTCTGGTACACGTGGAACTGTAATAAAAAATAAAGATCTTTCCCAAGTTACTTGGTTGCGAGTGGGGGGGCCAGCTGATTTATTTTTTATGCCTGCAGATATCGAAGACCTAATTAAATTTTTAAAAATGCTTCCAAACAAGTTTGATATTTTCCCTATTGGTGTGGGCAGTAACCTTATAATTAGGGATGGTGGAATAAGAGGTGCAGTGATCAGGTTGGGAAGTGGATTTAAGAATATTTCTTTTGAGAAGAATAAAATTGTTGTAGGTGCTTCTGCCTTGGACGCTCATGTGGCCTCTAAAGCTGCAGACAATGGTTTAGATTTAACATTTCTAAGAACAATACCTGGTTCTATTGGGGGTGCGATTAAGATGAATGCAGGATGCTATGGATCATATGTTGAGGATTTTTTTGTTTCGGCTAAGGTAATAAATCGTTCGGGTGAATTATTTGAATTATCGTCAAAGGATATGAAATTTTCATACCGGCAATGTAATCTACCTCAGGATTGTATAATTCTTGAGGCTACTTTTGAAGCAAATTACGGTAATCCAGAGGCTTTGCATCTTAAAATGAAAAATCAATTGGTTAAAAGAGATGAAACTCAGCCGACTAAAGAACGTACCGCAGGAAGTACTTTTAGAAACCCTTCGGGCTTCTCTAGTACTGGGGAAATAGATGATTTAGATGATTTTAAAGCATGGAAATTAATTGATGATGCTGGTATGCGAGGTGCGACATGTGGCGGTGCAAAAATTAGTGAGAAGCACTCGAACTTTTTAATTAACACTGGCACTGCCACGGCTAATGATTTGGAAAGTTTAGGCGAGCAGGTAAGAAAAAGTGTTTTTCAAAAGAGTAAAGTTAAGTTACAGTGGGAAGTAATAAGAATTGGTGAAACCAATCTATAACTCTCTTTTAGTTTAAAATATTTAGGCTATTAGATGTCGATTAAAGGCGAATGATTATGTCGAGCAGGACAGGTCTTCACGTCGCAGTTGTTAAGGGTGGTCGCTCTGCTGAGCGACAGGTATCTATTGTATCGGGCCGTGAATGTGCGGCTGCTCTGCGTCGTGTTGGATATAAAGTAAGCGAAATTGATGCGGGTAATGATTTGCCAAATGAGCTCGTACAGCTTTCACCAGATATCATATTTAATGCCTTGCACGGCAGGTATGGCGAAGATGGTTGCGTTCAAGGTTTGTTTGAATGGTTAGAGCTTCCCTATACTCATTCCGGCGTTCAAGCTTCAGCTTTGGCAATGGATAAGTTTACTTCAAAGAAAATCTTTGAAACTGAAAATTTGCCTGTTGCAGAAAGCATTTGCACGTCTTCTACTCAAGCCTTTTCAACACATTTAATGGAACCGCCATATGTAATAAAACCAGTAAATGAAGGTTCATCGGTTGGTGTTCATTTAGTCATGGGAAAAGATGATGGTTTATCTACACTAGGAAAAAATTTTCCAAACCAAGTTTTGGTTGAGAAATTTATACCAGGTAGAGAATTAACCACGACAATAATGGATGAGCAGCCTCTTGGTGTGACAGATATTATTACAGATAATTGGTATGACTATGAGTCGAAGTATAACATGGGAGCATCAAAGCATATTGTTCCGGCAGATATCCCAAAAGAAGTTTACGATGCTTGTGAAGATTTTGCTCTGCGCGCCCACGTTGCTCTAGGATGTAAAGGAATATCCAGGGCTGATTTTCGTTGGGATAACAGTCTGGGTATCGATGGTCTATTTTTACTAGAAATAAATACTCAGCCAGGTATGACTCCAACTTCCCTTAGTCCCGAGCAGGCCAAAGTAAAAGGTATTTCTTTTGATAGTTTATGCAACTGGATTGTGGAGGACGCCTCTTGCAACAGATAAATTTTTCTAAATTCAGAAAACGAGATCCTGCACCCTCTCGCTTTCGATACAAATTTTCCAGATGGATGCTGTCTCCTTTGATAAAAAAAGCGGTTTTGTACGCCTTACCTCTTTTTATAATAGCAAGTCCCTTCCTGATTTATTTTCAAGATCAAAAAAATAAAGAACAGGCACAAGAAATAGCCTTTGATCTGTACCGAAAAATAATAGAACGCCCTGAGTTCATGTTAGACGCGTTATCGATTGAAGGAGCTAGTGACAGCCTAAATACTGAAATAAGAAATATTTTGGGATTGAACTTTCCAGTAAGTTCTTTTGATTTAAACTTAGCCGATTTGCGCGAACTGGTTTTGTCCTTACCTCCTGTTGAAATTGCCGAAACGCACATAAAAGGTGGGGGAATTCTGCACATAAAGGTAAATGAAAAGACCCCGGCTTTGTTACTTAAGAAAGAAATGGGCTTTACTGTTTTGAGTGCGCATGGAGATTATATAAGGTCAGTATCGTCCCGCGAACATTTCTCCAATCTACCCGTGATAACAGGTGTTGGGGCAGAAACCGCGGCATCTCAAGCAACTGCTATACTAAAAGTTATTGATAAAAAATTATCGCAGGTCCGTGGTTTGGTTTTTGTGGGACACAGGCGCTGGAATATTATTATGACCTCAGGTCAAATCATCATGTTACCTGAGAACAACCCGGAGCAGGCTATTCAAAAAATTCTAATCTTAGATAAAGCCGAGCAAATTCTATCCCGTCAGATAGCAGTTTTCGATTTTAGGCTCCCTTCGAGGATTACCCTAAGGGTTCCAACAGCTAATTATGGTCAAACAAATTCAGAAATAATTGGAGTAAGAAATTGATTGAGTTGTATCATTCGCAACGAGCTATGAGGGCAATGCGATCTGCTGCTTTGCAGCGTGGAGTAATCGCTGTTTTAGATGTTGGGACATCAAAGATAGGTTGTTTAATTTTAAAGTTTGAAGGTGCGGAAAATAGAATTGATGGAGACGGTGTTGGCTCCCTTGCAGGACAATCAGGTTTCCAAGTTATTGGCTCCGCATTGACGAAATCAAGAGGCATAGAATATGGTGAGATTGTCTCAATGCCCGAAACGGAGAGAGCAATAAGAACTGCGCTTCAATCGGCCCAGAAAATGGCAAATTCTCGCGTAGATCATGTGATAGCTTGTGTTTCGGGTGGTTCTCCCCGTTCTTACGGCCTTGAGGGTGATATGGATATCAAAAGTGAAATTGTCGACGATAAAGATATTGGTGACGTGCTTGGGGCCTGCATAATACCGTCTTATGAAATCGATAGAGAGATCCTGCACGCGCAACCGGTTAATTTTTCCTTAGATCACAGAACTGGTTTATCTGATCCGAGAGGACAAATAGGAAAACACTTATCGGTCGATATGCATTTGTTAACTATCAAAGAAAAAACAATTCAAGATTTAGCCTATTGCATAAAGAGGTGTGATCTAGAGTTAGCTGGGGTCGCTTCGTCTTCATATGTTTCGGCACTTTCATCTTTAGTTGAAGACGAAAAAGAATTGGGGGCGGCGTGCGTTGATCTTGGTGGAGGATCAACCAATATTTCAATCTTTTGGAAAAAGCATATGATCTTCGCTGAAACGGTAAAAATGGGAGGAGAATTGGTAACTCGTGACATTTCAATGGGCTTACAGGTTCCCTTATCGGCAGCGGAAAGGATAAAAACCAGAAATGGCGGTGTTTTAGCAACAGGAATAGACGACCGTGAAATGATTGAAATCTCGAGTGAGACGGGAGATTGGGAGCTTGACCGCCGAATTATAAGTCGGTCAGACTTAATTGGTATAATGAGGCCCCGGATTGAAGAAATTTTGGAAGAGGTTCGTGCGAGTTTAGATAACGCAGGTTTCGATGATTTGCCTAGTCAAAAAATTGTTTTAACTGGGGGCGCTAGTCAGGTCCCGGGAATAGAGTCTCTGGCTAATAAGATTTTAGGGCAACAGGTTCGGCTAGGAAGACCTATGCGAATTCATAGGCTGCCACAGGCGTATTCTGGGCCAACTTGTGCAGGACTTGTAGGATTAAGTTTGTTTGCGGCTCATCCTCAGGACGAATGGTGGGATTTTTCCCCGAGAAGTAAAAATTTTAGTGGGCAGTCAGTGAGTCGTGTTTTCCGATGGTTCAAAGATAATTGGTGATTTTTAACTCAGTCACACACCATTTTGTTTAAAATATGGCAAAAACCTTTGTAATTTACTATATATAGTGACAAATTTTGTTTTTTTACGTGACCTTTTTAACAAAAAGCTTTATGGTGAACATGAGCAAAAGCAGTAAATTTAGCACCAAAAAAATTGGGCAAACAGGCGGATCTAGTTATGACATTAAATTTATCAGTATCAGAAAAAGATGATTTGAAACCTCGCATCACGGTATTTGGTGTTGGAGGAGCGGGCGGCAATGCGGTCAATAATATGATTGAGAAGCAGTTGAAAGGCGTCGATTTTGTAGTGGCCAACACAGATGCCCAGGCCCTGCAGCAAAGCCAATCTCCACATAAAATTCAGTTGGGGGTGAAGGTCACTGAAGGGCTCGGTGCAGGTGCTAGGGCTTCTATAGGAGCTTCTGCGGCCGAGGAAAGTATTGAACAAATTGTAGATGAGCTCTCGGGAACGCATATGTGCTTTATTACTGCCGGTATGGGAGGTGGAACAGGTACAGGCGCCGCTCCAATAATTGCACAGGCCGCAAGAGAACTCGGTGTTCTAACAGTTGGAGTGGTCACAAAGCCTTTCCAGTTCGAGGGTATAAAGCGCATGCGTCAGGCTGAAGATGGTGTTGAAGCGCTACAAAAAATGGTTGATACCCTAATAATAATTCCAAATCAAAATTTATTCCGTATAGCAAATGAAAAAACAACATTTACAGAGGCATTCAGTATGGCCGATGATGTTTTATATCAAGGTGTTAAAGGCGTGACTGATTTGATGGTTAGACCTGGCCTTATTAATTTAGATTTTGCTGATGTGCGTGCAATTATGGACGAAATGGGTAAAGCGATGATGGGAACTGGGGAAGCAGAGGGAGAAGATCGTGCAGTACAAGCATCTGAGAAAGCAATCGCTAACCCACTTCTTGACGAAATTTCGCTACGCGGTGCTAAAGGAGTTTTAATAAATATCACTGGTGGATATGACTTAACGCTTTTCGAGCTCGACGAGGCCGCAAATAGAATTCGAGAAGAAGTTGACCCTAACGCAAACATAATTGTTGGCTCTACTTTAGACACAGAGTTAGAGGGAAAGATGCGAGTTTCCGTTGTAGCAACAGGCATTGAAGCCGAAGAGATTTTATATTCTTCGAATGATTTACCTGAAGAAACATCTGTTTTGGCAGCAGAAGAAATAGTAGAAGAAAGTGATCAAAATTTATCTTTGGAAGAGCCAATTGTAGCTAAAACTCAAGAAATTTTCGATGAAGTTGATAATGAAATATCAGCAACTGGGGCTACTGATCAATCGCATACTAGCGAAAACTTTGGTCTGGTTGCGAATTCTGAAACAATAGAGCATTTAGATGTTCGGCCCGAGCCATCTCCAGGAACACCGTCAATGGAAACACTGGCAAGGCTAAGAGCTGCAATAACGAAGGAGCCTGGAGAGATTAATAATTCAAAAGCTGTTGATGAACGCTCTGAGACAGATAGGCGCAAATTCGGAATCAGCTCTTTGATAAGCAGAATGTCAAGAAGCGAAGCGGTAAGCTCAGGTCCTATTAGTGGTGACAGAAAAGAGCCCAACCTTAATTCCGACGCTGTTGATAATCGTCAATCTGACGATCAGGAGCAAGAAAAAATAGAAGTCCCAGCCTTTTTGCGCCGACAGGCTAACTAATTGTTTTTTCTATAATTTTCATTTACATGTTTCTATAGGAAATTAAAAAGAATATTAGCTGAAGTTATGTAACAAAAAGTCACAAAGCGTTAATTGTTTAATTTTGATTTACGTTTTATCAGACTTATCAGCAGAGATTATATTTGAATGTGGTTTGGGGTGGTGATTTGCAAACAACTGTGAGTAAACCAATTACTTTTGAAGGAATAGGTTTACATAAAGGATTAAAGTCAAAATTATTAGTTTTGCCAGCAGAAGCTGATTTTGGTATCTGTTTTAAAAGAACAGATGTGCAGTCAGGTGACGCATATATTCCCGCTATTATGAATAATGTAGTCAATAGTGAACTCTGTACCCGTTTGGAAAATTCAGACGATATTAGTGTGTCTACAGTTGAACATCTGATGGCAGCTTTGGCTGGCTGTGGAATAAATAATGCTTTGTTAGAAATTGATGGTCCCGAAGTTCCAATACTTGACGGTAGTTCATTAATATTTGTTAAAGAAATTTTAAAATCTGGAATCAAACTACAAAATCGATCATTGAAGGCTGTGCGAATTCTTAAATCAGTTGAATATAAGCGAGATCTAGCTTGGGCAAAATTTGAGCCAAGTGCAAACCCAAAAATGAGTTTTTCTATTGAATTTTCTGAAGAGGCGATAGGAGCTCAGAGTAAAACACTCGATATGTCTAATGGGTCTTTCGTCCGTGAGCTTTGCGATAGTAGAACTTTTTGTAGGCATTCTGAGGTGGAGGCAATGAGATCCAAGGGGTTGGCTCTCGGTGGTAGCTATGAAAACGCTGTGGTTGTCGATGGAAAAAATGTTTTGTCCCCAGGTGGCCTGCGTCATTCAGATGAGCCTGTAAGGCATAAGATGCTGGATGCACTGGGCGATATAGCACTAGCTGGATTTCCAATTATTGGACATTATGTTGGACATAAAGCAGGCCACGGAATAACGCATGGACTTCTTAGAAATTTATTTTATGACAAAGAAAACTTTGAAATTATTTCTTGTGACAAAGAAGCAATCGAGAATTTGCCTGGTACTGGTGTGAAATTGTCTGAAGTTTGTAAAGTAGCGTAAATATAAAATTTAATTTTTACGGCAGGGTGTTTTTCGTCAAATTATTGTATGCTAAGAGTTATTATGTCTTTGAAGCACCAACTCAATTTTATTGGAGAAATTTGTAAATGACTTGGCTTAGAAGTCGTGTATCGGCGCTAATATTTGCAACTATCTTTATTCTACTTTCTAATTGTTCAGAAAACCAAGTTGGCATGGACGATAGTCGGTCTGAGGATAAGGCAGCGGAAGAAATTTTTAATTCTGGAGAAAAAGAGATCCTGCGAAAGCGATATGGCGATGCGGCTGAAAAATTTACCGAAGTTGAAAGACTATATCCTTATTCGGATTGGGCAAAACGTGCACTAATTATGCAGGTTTACTCTTTTCATAAAGATCAGTCTTATGAAAATGTAGTTAGCGCAGCGAACCGGTTTATCGAGTTCCATCCTAATGATAAGGATGTACCATACGCCTATTATTTAATAGGTTTAAGCTATTACGACCAAGTTCTTGCAATTGGCCGTGATCAAGAACTAGCGAAAGAAGCATTGAGGGTTTTCAGTCTTATCACAAAAGAATACCCGGAAAGTAAATATGCTTCCAGTTCACAGATAAGGTTTAACTTTCTAAGGGATCACTTAGCGAGCAAAGAGATGGAGGTTGGCCGTTACTATCTAAAACGTTCTCATTACGCCCCTGCTATAAACAGGTTTCGAGGTGTTATCGAAGAATTTCCAACGACATCTCAAGTGCCAGAAGCTCTACATAGACTTGTTGAAGCTTATCTAAGTCTTGGGTTAGTGAATGAAGCTCAAACTGCAGGTGCAATCTTAGGATATAATTATAGATCAACAGAATGGTATGACCGGACTTTTGCTCTTTTGAGCAGTAAAGGTTTAAAACCCAAATCTTCTGGAAATAGCTGGCTAAGTAAAATATATCGCCAAGTTGTTAAGGGACAGTGGTTATAAAATATCATGCTTCGTGAGCTTGAAATCAAAGATATTTTATTAATTGATAGATTATCTTTACAATTTTCTTCGGGCCTGAACGCTTTTACAGGTGAGACTGGAACAGGAAAGTCAATTTTGCTCGACTGTCTTGGCTTTGTTTTAGGAGCACGCGGTCAAGCTTTAATGGTACGTGATGAAATGGAAAGAGGAGAAGTTGTAGCTATTTTTTCGATTGAAAATCATGACAAAGTCAACCTAATTCTTGATGATGCAGATTTAATGAAATCTAACGAATTGATAATTCGTAGAGTAAATTTTTCTGATGGGCGAAAAGCAGCCTGGGTAAATGATAAACGTGTTTCGCCAGAATTTTTAAGGAATTTAGGCGAAAACCTAATTGAATTTCATGGACAGCATGACGAACGTGGGCTTCTGGACCCTAAAGGCCATTTACAACTTTTGGACCAATTTGCTCAAACGGCTCCGTCCTTAAATTTAGTAAAAAAGGCTTTCCTTTCCTTGAAAGAAAATCAAAAGGCTTTGGACGCATTAAGCAAAAAAAATCAAGAGCTTGCTGAAGAAGAAGATCTTATAAGGTATAATTTAGAGGAAATTTCCAATTTAGAGACGTATTCAGGTGAGGAGGCAGAGTTAGATTCAAAACGAAGATTAATGCAGAACTCTCAAAGTATTCGTAAAAATATTACTGAAGCTAGCAGTTTTCTTGAAAGAGACGCTGCCGAAGGTCAGCTGAGTAATGCAATAAAGTTGCTAGAAAAAGCGGCTCAAAATGTTGAGAATGTTTTAGATGAGCCAATTGAAGCGCTCAGGAGGGCTGAATTTGAATTACAAGATGCCCAGTCTGGAATTTTTGATGTGTTATCTAGTTTGAGTTTTAATTCGGAGGAGCTTGAAATACTTGAAGATCGCTTATTTTCTCTAAGAGGTCTTTCCCGAAAGCATAAGCTAACAGTTGATCAGCTTCCTGAGTTTGAACGCAAGCTAAAAGAAAAACTAACTTTTTTAGAGAATGGTACAAAAAACATTGAAGGCTTAAAAATTAGTTATGATGAGGCGTTAAATGAATTTATTGACTTGTCAAAGAGCTTATCAAAAGAAAGACAAAAAGCTGCTGGTCTTTTGGATACGATGATTGAGAAAGAGCTTAAACCATTAAAAATGGAAAGAGCACGCTTTAAAACGGAGATTAATCAAGCAAGTCTAAATGAATTTGGTCAAGACTCAGTTTCTTTTACAATTTCTACAAATTCTGGAAGTAGTTTTGGGTCACTTATAAAAATTGCATCCGGGGGAGAGTTGAGTAGGTTTCTCCTTGCTTTAAAGGTATGTCTAACAAATGATCAAAAAGGAGTATCGATGGTTTTTGATGAAATAGATCGTGGTGTTGGTGGAGCAACAGCTGATGCGGTTGGTCGCCGGCTAGTGCAATTGGCTAAAAAAAATGCTCAGGTTTTAGTAGTAACGCATTCACCGCAGGTTGCAGCGTTAGCGGAAAAGCATTTTGTTGTCTCGAAAGAGATAAAAAATGAAAAATCTTTATCCAGGGTGAACGAGATTAGAGACGAAGATTGCGTCGAAGAAATAGCTCGCATGATTTCCGGAGATAGGATTACGGATGAAGCTAGAGAGGCATCAAGAGTCTTGATTTCTGGAGCGTCTAGCGCCTAGTTAATTTCGTTTAATCAATTTACCTGGATTCATGATATTTATAGGATCTAACGCTTCTTTTATATTTCCCATAATATCCCAAGCATCGCCAAGCTGCGATTGCATAAAGTGAAGTTTACCCATACCTATTCCATGTTCCCCAGTGCATGTCCCACCTAAGCTAATTGCTAAATTTGCCATTTTGTTAGCGACAGTTTTTGCAGCTTTCATCTCCTGGGGGTTCTCTGGATCAACTAATAAAATTGCATGAAAGTTTCCATCACCAACATGTCCCAATATTGGTCCAGAGATTCCACTCTCAGAAATATTTTTTTGGGTTTCTACCACGGCTTTACCCAATTCACTTTGAGGAACGCATATATCAGTAACAATTGCTCTTTTTCCAGGTTTTGAAGCTAGAATTGCATAGTAACCTTTGTGACGTAAAGCCCACAGTTCTTTTCGCTCTTCTTCTTTAGAGGACCACTGAAATTTAATGCCTCCATGTTCAGAGCATGCGGTCTTAAAGTTTTCAATATCAACTAAAGAGGAGGATCCTGAACTATGTAGTTCAAAAAGAAGGTGTGGCTTTAGAGGTAAACTTAATTGGGAATAGGCATTAAATGCTTCAACTGATTTTTCGTCTAAGAATTCGAGTCGGGCCACAGGGGCCCCAGTAAAAGTTATTTCTTGCACTGCTTCCACAGCATCATAAATTGTATCAAAAGCAACTACTCCAGAGTTTACCAATTCTGGAATGGGGTGAAGCTTGACAGTTATTTTTGTAATCAGTCCAAGAGTTCCCTCTGCTCCAATAAATAGAGAAGTTAAATCATAGCCTGCTGCTGATTTCTTTGCTTTCGTGTTGGTACCAATACATTTTCCATTTGCTAATACTATTTCTAAACTTTGAATGTTTTCTC
>JAQWIK010000064.1 GCA_029248915.1 Paracoccaceae bacterium
CCTGTACACTGTGTCTGTCTTCATTGTTTTGCTTGGTTGGTTGTTACCCCTTATCATAATTTCGTTAGCCAGTTTCATGACAGCTGATCAGTTGAATGCTGGTGGCCGTGGTTTCAATATGCCAAGCCCTTTTTCTGTAGATGGCTGGAAAATTGCATTTCAAAATGATGATTTTAGAGGCTCTTTCATTAACTCGTTCATCATAGTTTTACCAGTCGTTGCAATTTCAGTCGGCTTAGCAACTATGGCTGGTTTTGCGCTGTCTAAGTATCGCTTTCGTGGGCAATTACTTATATTCGCAATATTTATAGGTGGAAATTTTGTTCCATTCCAAATTTTAATGGTACCGGTGCTCAGGCTCACGCAAGACCTCGGTATATATAATACTAAGTGGGCCTTAATCTTTTTTCATGGTGCTTTTCAGACTGGATTTTGTGTCTTTTTCATGCGTAATTTCATTGCTCAGCTTCCATCAGAACTTTTAGAAGCAGCTAGGGTCGAAGGTGCCTCAGAGTGGAAAATCTTTACGCGTATAGTTCTGCCACTGGTAAAACCCGCAATTGCCGCACTTTCAGTATTAATCTTTACATTTGTTTGGAACGACTTTTTTTGGAGCCTCGTTCTAACCCCAGCAAGCCCTGATGGAATGCTCGCGCCTGCTGGACTTAACAATATAATAAGAGGACGTTTCTATAATGCTTGGAACGTTATGGCCGCAGGTTCATTACTCGTAGCTCTTCCACCAGTGATTATGTTCTTCCTTTTACAAAAACAGTTTATTGCTGGGCTCACACTAGGAGCGAATAAAGGATAAAATAAAAGGCCCATGTAGGGCCTTTTAAAGTCTTACCTTTTTTACAGTTTACGAAACTATAGTGCTCCAAAAATCCGAGTACGCTCTTCTTCTAACTCTTCAAGAATTTCCATCATATCGTCTGGATTAAGCATAAAGTCTTGAAAACCCTGCATTCCAGCTGACGCCATTTCTGGTGTTGTGTCACGATCGTAGAATTGTGCAGTCTTTGACGCAGCCAAAACTTTTGCACCTTTCTTCAAGAAACGGTCATCTAATGGTGCCGCATCTTTGTGTGTTGGAAGGTTTTGTATTGCACCTGCAATTGCTTCTATATTTTCAGGCCGCGCAGCAAACTCCAAAAACTTTTTCGCATTGTCTTTATTTACGGCATTTGCTGGCATGAATAATAGATCAGTAGGTGCATCTTCACCACGAGCCATTCCAGCGTTGATATCTGGAAATTGCCAATAATCTAAATTGTCCTGTGTCTCTTTTGGTAAATTGGGCACTAAGAAGTTCCCCATTAGATACATCGCCGCTTCTCCATTTATAAGAGCTGGCTGCGCTTCTTGCCAAGAATAGTTCTGATGGTTATCCATGAAGCACCCGGCATCTAAAGCCTTTCTCCAGTTCTTCATTGTATCGACGACACCATCATCAGTATACTTAACCTTACCCAACATAAGATTGATGTGATAATCTAAACCATTTGTTCGCATGTTGAGATAATCGAACCAACCTGCTGCAGTCCAAAGGTATTTGGTTCCGATTGCAACACCAGATACTCCTTTTGAACCTAACGATGTACATGCTGCTAAAAGTTCATCATAAGTATTAAATTCACTTATACCGTTAGCCTTCATAATATCTGAACGAACATACAAGCCCCACTGATAATATGCATACGGCAAACCATATTGCTTACCACCAAATGTAACAGATGGCATTGTAGAGGCCATGCCTGATTCCAAACCGGCATTGTTCCAAACACTCGAAATATCGCCAAATAGGCCATCACTTACAAAGCCCGCCATTCTGTTGCCAGCAAACCACATACCAACATCCGGCCCAGTGTCTGCAACGAGAAAATTTCTTATGGCGGTTTTGTAGGCTTCATGTTCAATCGTGTTTAATTCAACATCGATGTCAGGATAAGCTGCTTTGAATTTTTCGACCAAGTCGGCGACAGCGGCTTTGGGCGTAGCGTCGGACTGGTTAGAAGAAATTACAAGATTTCCTCCCGCCAAGCTAAGCGAGGGCAAAGCTCCCAAAGCGACAGCCGTCACGGCCGTTCTTAAAAATGATTTCATGTTAATCTCCCTGTTCATTTTTTATAATGCACATCGTTTACGTTAGCGCCACCATGTCAAGGGCAAAATCGTAAAATGTTATGTGGTTTGGGAGATATATTTTTCTGAAAAAATTTTAAAAAATCGATTTTGTTATCTAAATTTATATTCTTTTAATCTTACTAGACTTTAATAATAATTCTCCATATCAGACACCTAGAAGAGGAAATTATAGATTGACGACAAAAGTTTTAATTTTGGGCGGGGGGTTTTCTGGATTTTTCACAGCTAGACATCTTAAAAAGCTTTTGAAAAATAAAGTCTCTGTTGAACTCATAAATCGGGAAAATTATTTTGTTTTTCAACCACTTTTACCGGAAGTAGCTGGAGGATCGATATCTGCTCAAAACGCAGTTTCACCTCTAAGATTTTTAATTCGTGATATTAAAATTCGTAAAGCTGAAGTGGAAAGTATAGACACAGAAGCTCAAACCGTAACTATATTTCAAGGTGTCCAACGGCGCCCTACGCATCTTGCTTACGACCACCTCGTTATTGCTTTGGGCTCCGATAGTGATTTGTCACGCACTCCTGGATTACAAGAACACGCACTTACTATGAAAACTCTCGATGATGCGCGAAAATTAAGAGCTCATGTAATTGAGAGGTTAGAGCATGCAGATATTACACAGCTGCCTGAAGTTAAAGAAGGGGCTCTTACATTTACAGTTATTGGTGGTGGCTTTTCAGGAATTGAAACAGTTGGAGAAATTAAAGATCTAATTGACCGGTCTCTAAAATATTACCCCAATATCAACGCCTCTGAAATTCGTGTTGTGCTCTTGGAATTTGCCGAGCGTGTACTTAGTGAAATGCCGGCCTCCTTGGCAAGTTACGCAGTTGAAAAACTAAAGAAACGGGGTGTAGAACTGCATCTTGGGGTGGGAGTTTCTGAGTGTACAGGAACTCAATTGGTGACCACCAATGGAGAGGTTATTAATACCCGTACAATTATTGCGACAATAGGAAACTCCCCTTCGCCAGTCATAACAAAGTTCCCAATTGCTCAAGAAAATGGTCGAATTCTTGTAGATCGAACTTTGAAAGTTAAAGATACAAAAAATATTTGGTCCCTTGGCGACTGTGCGATTATTCCGCTCAATGAAGAGCAAAAAAGTAGAGAAGATTTTGCTCCTCCAACTGCACAATTTGCCGTTAGGGAGGCAAAAAGACTGGCTCAAAATATTAAAGCCGAATTTGAAAATAAACCACTTAAACCTTTTCAATACAATTCCAAAGGGGCTCTGGCATCCTTGGGCGCTGGACGCGGTGTTGCCGAAATATTTGGTGTCAAACTTACAGGTCGGCTCGCTTGGTTGATATGGCGCGCGTATTACATCCTGTTTTTACCAGGCTTAGCCACAAAGATTTCAGTACTTTGGAATTGGATAATGGATAGTATGTCACCAAGGTCTGTTGTACAATTGTACTCAGAAAAAACACCTGAAGCTCGCTATGTTCACTATCGTGCTGGTGACAGGGTATACGAAATTGGCTCGAAATCTGATGGGGTATATACAATAATTAGCGGAAAAATTAAAATTGCTGGAATTGATAGTAAAACTGGAAAAGAAAAAAGTAGAAGCCTAATCGCTGGAGACCATTTTGGAGAAAGGCTTTTAATAGGTGCAACAAGACGTGTTGCGACCGCCGTAGCAGAAGACGATACAAAAGTATTAGTGTTTTCTCAGCAAGAATTTTTAAAATTTGCAGAAGGCCTTCCATTTTTCAAAAAGTATTTTGAAGATCATATGAAAGCATCTGGTTTGGACAAAGATAAGGTCTTATGAGACTGAGCCTTAATCCATTTTAGTTTTCCCGTTTAGTTAAAATATTTACTAATATTGAAAGCACCCTCAAGGCTTGCTAACCAAGTGTTTGCAGAGTAGACAGCATCTCAAATTTCCGACTTGGAGTACAAAATGGCAAAGCTGGTTACAATCTTTGGTGGATCAGGTTTTATAGGAAGATACATTGCCCGAAGAATGGCCAAACAGGGTTGGCGAGTTCGCGTGGCGGTACGCCGACCCAATGAAGCACTTTTTGTAAAAACTTACGGTGTAGTTGGACAAGTAGAGCCTATTCTCTGCAATATTAGGGACGACGCATCAGTAAGGGAAGCTCTGAACGGCGCAACTGCAGCTGTCAATTGTGTTGGGATCCTTATCGAAGATAAAAAAAATACTTTTGCGGCAGTACAGCAAAGTGGCGCTGAAAGAATAGGAAGAATATCTAAAGAGCTTGGTTTAAAATCTCTTGTTCATATTTCTGCAATTGGTGCTGATGAGAATTCGAGTAGCATCTATTCTTCCACAAAAGCAAAAGGTGAAAATGCTATCTTTTCCAACTTTCCAAATGCAGTAGTTTTGAGACCATCGGTCGTGTTTGGACAAGAAGATCAGTTCTTCAACAGATTTGCAAAAATGGCAACCATGGCTCCTATTTTACCTCTAATAGGCGCCACTACCAAGTTCCAGCCTGTCTTTGTGGATGATGTGGCGAAAGCAGCAGAAGCAGCCTTGATGGGGTCAGTACCAAAAGGAATTTACGAATTAGGAGGTCCCGAAATAAAAGACTTCCGAGAGTTGATGGTTGTAATGTTAAATATAATCAAACGTCGCCGATTGATTATTAATACTCCAAGATTAATCGCCAAAATAATGGCATTTGGGTTATCTACGCTTCAAATGCTCACTTTGGGCTTATTCAAAAATTCTATAATAACATCAGACCAAATAGAGAATTTGGGAATTGACAATATTGTTTCCCAAAAAGCAAAAGGTTTTGAGACAATTGGCGTAGATCCATTAGATATGGGGTCTATATTGCCAGAATACCTTTGGCGGTATAGACCGTCGGGTCAATACGATGCGATAAAAGATTCAGCAAAAAACTTAAGATCTTAAAGTATGCGGGTTGGCATCGTCTTACTTTGCCTAGCGTATGTAATAAGCCAATTCTTTCGTAATTTTTTAGCTGTTCTAAGTGAACAATTATATCTTGATATAGGCGCTACATCAGATGATCTCGCTTTTGCTATGGGCTTTTGGTTTTTAACATTTTCATTAATGCAAATACCTGTTGGAACGGCTCTAGATAAAATTGGACCAAAATTGACAGGCAGTTTTATTTTCTTATTAGGTGGTGCGGGAGGAAGCATAGTTTTTGCATCGGCAACAACACCGCTTCATATAACAATTTCAATGGGCTTAATTGGTGTTGGATGTTCGCCAGTTTTAATGGGATCATATTATATTTTTGCTCGAATGTATGACCCAAAAATTTTTGCTAGCCTAGCCGCAATAATGATCAGCGTCGGTTCATTTGGAAATCTAGCAGCGGCCGCACCGTTAATCTTCGCAACAGACTTATTTGGCTGGCGCTCAACTATGCTTGGCCTAGGTATTATAAGTTTTTTTATATCAGTTGGTTTATTTTTATTCGTAGAAAATCCAACAATATCAAAAAATATCAAAAAGGGCAGTTTTATTGATTTGCTAAAATCAACAATCTATGGTTCATTTTTCCATTAGTTTTAATACATTATGCACCAGTAGCTG
>JAQWIK010000065.1 GCA_029248915.1 Paracoccaceae bacterium
GAGCGTTTGGTAAGGCAATTTGGGAAGCTCTAGGTGAACGAAAGAATCCTAAAATTGTTTTTGAACACCCAGGAGAGGCCACTCTCCCAACCTCAGGGTTTGTTTGTGATACAGGGGGGATGATTGTTATTTGTGCTGGAACAACAGGTTACAACATTACTCTCGATCTAAGATATCACTGGATGATGCAAAAACGGCTTCAGGGCTCACATTTAGCTAATGATGAACAGTCAGAAGCAGTAAATGAATTAGTGCTTGCAGGAAAAGTCGATCCATGTCTTTCCGAAACTTATTCTTTTGACGAAATAGGTCATGCTCATCAACTAATGCATGAAAACAAACATCCATATGGAAATATGGCTTGCTTGGTTAATGCAAAAGAAACAGGGCAGGGTGCCACAAAATAAAATTTTTGAAGCCTGTCAGTAAAGATCCCTTCGGGGGTTTTTATTTATTTTTGATCTGTATTTTGTTTTCTCTTAGATTACTTCAAATTGTAGATTTACATTGACGCTTTTTTTATAAAGCCGCGCTTACAAACCGAAATCTTGCATTATAGGGGGGCAAGAATGGACCTGGATATTAATTTTGTTCGTAATCAGTTTCCAGCATTTTCAGTAAATAGTTTGCAGAATAAAGCTTTTTTTGAAAATGCTGGCGGATCATACGCCTGCGGTCAGGTTATCAAGCGACTTAATAGATTTTATAATGAGAGAAAAGTACAGCCTTATGGGGCTTTTGAGGCCAGTATTTCTGGTGGTAACGAAATGGATGAAGCCCAAGTTGGACTTGCTCGCTATCTGGGCGTCAAAGTCCACGAAGTGAGCTTTGGACCATCTACATCTCAAAATACATATGTTCTTGCTCAAGCTTTCGGTGAATGGTTAACCCCTGGTGATGCGATAGTTGTTACCAATCAAGATCATGAGGCAAATACTGGTTCTTGGCGCAGACTTTCTAATCGAGGCGTGCAGGTTCGAGAGTGGCAAGTAAACAAAGATACCGGTGAGTTAAATTTAGAAGATCTGGAAAACTTGCTGGATGGTGATGTGAAATTAGTATGCTTTCCACACTGCTCAAATATAGTTGCACATATTAACCCAGTTAAAGAAATAATTGCACTGGTGCATTCTGCTGGTGCTTACGTTTGTGTTGATGGGGTAAGTTATGCTCCGCATGGGTTGCCAAACGTAAATGACATTGGAGCAGATATCTATTTGTTCTCGAGCTATAAAACTTATGGGCCTCATCAAGGTATAATGGTTATTAAAGAGGTGCTTGCAGAATTGCTTCCCAACCAAGGTCATTATTTTAATGAAAGATTTTTAAGTAAAAAATTTACTCCTGCTGGGCCAGATCATGCACAAATAGCAGCGTGTGCAGGTATTGTTGAATACTTTGATGCTTTGGCATCTCATCACGGCATAGCGTTACCAAATGCGCCATCTGGCGTTCATTCGCTATTTAGAAATTATGAGAAAAAAATTCTTCAACCACTATTAGATTACGTAGACACAAAGAATTCGATCCGCCTTTTAGGTCCATCTGACGCGTCGAAACGAGCTCCAACGGTAGCTCTGGATTTGGGAAATAATTCATTTGAAGTTGCTAAGAAGCTATCAGAATTAAATGTGTTGGCCGGGGGTGATGACTTCTATGCAGTCAGACTTTTAGAAGCATTGGGTGTTGATATGGATCATGGCGTTTTGCGGTTAAGTTTTGTTCATTACACTACGGAGGAAGAAGTCGAAGCGGTAATTCAAGCCCTAGACGAAGTTTTATGATTTTTTAAACTGGCTTAATTGTTTTGCTAAACTATATCCACTGCTATGAATAAACCTATAATTTACTGGATAAGACGTGATCTCAGGATCCAAAATAACCCTGCCTTAAAGTTCGCCATTGACTCTGGGCAACCTGTGATACCAGTTTTTATAAAAGATGAGTTTGTGGAAAATCTTGGAAGTGCTCCAAAATGGAGACTAGGGTTAGGTTTAGATCATCTTGCAAAAAAATACAAAAATTATGGATTGGATTTAGTTTTTCGAACAGGGTCTGCCGAGAAAGTTTTAACGGAATTAATTAGTGAAACTCATGCAAATCAAGTAGTTTGGGGGCGGACTTACCTGCCTCCATTAAATGATAGAGATACGCTCATTAAAACCGCTTTAAAACAAAGAGGGCTACTGGTGAAAAGTTTCCCTGGCCACCTTTTGTTTGAGCCTTGGACAGTGTCCCCTAAATCTAGTGAATTTTTTAAAGTATATACGCCATTTTGGAAAGCAACTCGTCAAAAGGATCCAATTGGATTTGAGACCAAAATTTCAAAAATTATAGGTGTTGAAGAAAAGTTGAAATCTGAAGATTTAGAAGATTGGCACTTAGGTAGTGAGATGTCATGTGGTTCATCCGTGGTTCGTCATTATGTTCGATTGGGAGAGGATGCTGCTAGGGAAAGATTAAACCATTTCATTTCTAGTAACGTGATGTATTATTCCACATCTCGGGATATCCCTTCATTAGATGGTACTTCTGGTCTTTCTGAAAATTTATCTCTGGGTGAAATTTCTCCTATCGAATGTTGGAACGCTGGCTTTAAGGCTTTTGAAGAGGGGCACGATGCTGCTGAAATATTTTTAAAAGAACTTGTTTGGAGAGAGTTTGCCTACCACTTGGCTCACCATACACCACGGATTTTAGATAGTAATTGGCGGCAGGAATGGAATAATTTTCCGTGGAATACAAATGATAAAGATCAGAAAGTTATCCTTTGGCAGCAGGGTCGTACCGGGGTTCCTTTTGTCGATGCGGCAATGCGCGAATTGTATGTAACAGGTCGCATGCACAATAGAGGAAGAATGATTGTTGCTTCTTTTTTAACCAAACATCTTATGACCCATTGGAAAATTGGGTTAAAATGGTTTGAAAATTGTTTAATCGATTGGGATCCAGCAAGTAATGCAATGGGTTGGCAATGGTCCGCGGGATCTGGTCCTGATGCAACGCCATATTTTAGAGTTTTCAACCCAAACACACAATTAGAAAAGTTTGATGGAAAATATGAATATAGAGACACATGGCTTACTGAATTTAGTGGAAAAAAATCTCCAAAGGCACTTTCTTTCTTTGACGCGATCCCAAAAAAGTGGAAAATAACACCAGAAATGGAATATCCTGATCCCGTAGTTGATCTATCTGAAGGAAGAGCGGCGGCTTTGGATGCTTATAAGAACAGGGAATTTTAAGAGTAAGGTCATGTTAGAAACAACGGATGGGGAAAAAAACTTGCCGCGTTATTTCGCGCAGGTTTTTGAAATGACAAAAAAAATGAATACTGGAAGGTTAGACTTCGAGCTGCCTGACGGCCGTATTTTTCGTGCACATGGAAAAAATCCAGGGCCCGTAAGTCACCTGAAAATTAATAATTCAGACGTTTTTGCCAGACTTATAAGGGAAGGCGATCTTGGTTTTTGTGATGCTTATCTTGATGGTTGGTGGTCAACACCTGACTTGCAGGTTTTCTTAGATTTAGTACACGCAGATAATGATGAAATGTATGATGCGTTTCCAGGTATGGGAATGGTAAGAGCTTGGGAAAAATTTCGTTTTTGGCTACAATCTAATTCTAAATCGCAAGCTAAAAAAAATATCAGTTATCACTATGACTTGGGAAATGATTTTTATAAATTGTGGCTTGATGAAACCATGACCTACTCGTCTGCGATTTTTAAAACAGGTCAAGAGAGTACTGAAAGCGCTCAGATTGAAAAATATTCATCTTTAGTGGATCAAATGGGCGCGAAAGAAGGTGATCACATCTTGGAAATAGGTTGTGGTTGGGGAGGCTTTGCTGAGTATGCAGCAAAAGAACGAGGTCTTAAAGTTACTGGACTAACTATAAGTAAAGAGCAGTTAAAATATGCTGAAAATCGCATTAAATTGGCTGGTTTATCTGATTTGGTAAATTTTAAACTACAAGATTATCGGGATGAGCGTGGCAAGTATGATGGCATCGCAAGCATCGAAATGTTTGAGGCTGTTGGGGAAAAATACTGGCCAGCTTATTTTGATTGTGTAAAAAATTGTCTGTATCCCGGCAAACAAGCAACTCTACAAATTATTACAATCCAAGAGGCTAGATGGGAAATTTATCGTCGAGGAGTGGATTTCATTCAAAAATATATT
>JAQWIK010000066.1 GCA_029248915.1 Paracoccaceae bacterium
TCTTCAGTTTGCTCCCTATCTACAGGAACCACTTCAGCTCGCACAATCGGCCAGGGAGCGAAATTTAAGCCTTCTTCCCCAGTTGCAATATATTTACCGAAAAATAACTCGACTGATTTTTCATAGTTTTGGACCTGATACAAGCTGTTGAAGAGCCAAAAAACTACCAAACCTGCAGCTATCAGAAAGTACCCACCACGACCTAATCCGCCGCCACCGCCTCCGCGGCCTGAACCATTTGCTCCACCGGAACCTCTACCTCCCATTAAGACGCGAAGTTGTTCTTGACCCTTGCGAAGCATGTCGTCAATTTCAGGCGGTACTGGGTTATTACCTTCGGGAGTATTTTTGCCGCCCGTGGGCCGCTTACTTCCGCCCTCTTTTCCACTATCACGGCCGTTACCGCCGCTGCCGCCCCAAGGGCCGCCAGAATTTCCTGCCATTTTTATTCCTTTATCGGTGTTTATGACTATTAAAGTGACTTTTCATTAATTGGTGATTTAAATAAATTTTTCAAGTTCTGCGAGTCGGTTTTCGCATTGTTACTAATTCTTCGGAAATTGTTGGGTGAACAGCAATGGTTCGATCAAAATCAAGTTTTGTTGCGCCCATGGTAACTGCTACTGCCGCTAACTGCACCAATTCCCCTGCAATAGGTGAGACAAAATGACAGCCCAAAACTTTTTGGTTTTTTTGCTCCACAATCAATTTCATGAAAACTCGATCTTCCCTTCCCGCAAAACCCTCACGCATAGATTTGAACTTTGTAGAGTAGATCTCAAGAGGACCAAGCTCAGATGCTTCCTCCTCAGTCAATCCAACTGTTCCAACCTCTGGTGCAGTAAAAACAGCAGTAGGAATAAATCTGTAATCAAGTCTTGAGGGGTTATCTCTAAACACGGTATCAATGAAAGACGTAGCTTCTCTAATAGCAATTGGCGTCAAATTACTACGGTTTGTAACATCTCCAATAGCGTAGACAGACCCATTGGAACTCTTGGAATACTTATCAACTAATATTTCGCCTGTTTTACCAATTTTAATATCTGAGCTGTCCAAACCTAAATCATTTGAGTTAGGCGTTCGTCCAGTTGCTGCTAAAACTTTATCAAAATTTTCTTTTTTTCCGTTAGATTTGGTAAGCTCCAAACCTGCTTCTGTTACATTTATTTCTGTAACGTCTGTATTTAAACAGATTGAAACACCGTTTTTAACCATTTCTGCCGCAACATGATCTCTGACTTCTTTATCAAAGCCACGCAAAATCTGATCACCTCTATAAATGAGTTTTGTCTCAACACCTAAACCGTTCATGATACTCGCCATTTCACAGGCGATATAACCACCCCCAATTATAGCCATAGATTTGGGAAGTTTTTCCATATTAAAGATGTCGTCAGAAACTAAAGCATTCTCAATTCCAGGAATATTAGGTCTAAAAGGTCGACCACCAGTTGCTATAAGAATAGTCCTTGCAGTAAATGTCTTTTCACCAACTTTCACTGTATTTGAGTCCAATAATTTTGCCCTGTGATCATAGGTTTCAACGCCAGCGTTATTTAATAAGCTTCGATAAACGGCTTCAAGACGATCAAGTTCTAAATGGAGCTTTCTTCTAAATTTCTGCCAATCAAAGCCATCATGTTTAACGATCCACCCAAATGCAACGGAGTCTTCTAACTGTCTGCTAAAATCACTGGCATAAACCATAAGCTTTTTTGGAACGCAGCCTCGTATGACACAGGTTCCGCCGTATCGATCTTCTTCAGCCAAGCCAACCTTAGCTCCAACCTCAGTTGCCGCTACCCTGGCAGCTCGGACACCGCCTGACCCACCACCGACTACGAAAAGATCATAATCAAAGTTCATAGAATTCACCTTTTAAATCATCAAATAATCAAATTTTCTTTCAAAGTTATAAAACAACGTCTTTTTTCCAAGAAATGTCTGTTGTTCCATCAGAATAACCAAGGATAACTGCACTACAGACATCTATAAATAAGCCGTTTTCTACAACCCCAGGAATAATATTGAGGTCGCGGCAAAGTCTGCGAGGGTCTTTAATTTCATTTAATTCTAGGTCAAAGATTAAATTACCTTCATCTGTAATGAAAGATTTTCCATCCTTCATTCGCTTTTGGATATTAAAATCCTGGTAATTCTGCGCAACTATTAGTTCTTCTATTTTTATTTTTGTTGAAGCACTTCCAAATTTGAGAACTTCAACAGGAAGTGGGAACTTACCAAGTTTTTTAACCTTTTTACTCTCATCAGCGATTACAACCATCTGGTCAGATCCAAAAGCGACGATCTTTTCTTGAAGGTGTGCGCCCCCACCTCCCTTAATTAAATTCATTGATTGATCAAATTCGTCGGCTCCATCAATTGTAAGGTCGAGCCTACCAGCGTCATCCATTGATATGACCTTTATACCCTCAGCTTGCGCTTGATCTCTGGTATTATTTGACGTGGGAACGCCAAAAAATTTTAAATCCTCGTTTCTCACACGCTCTGCCAAATGATATACTAGCCAATATGCTGTGCTACCGGTGCCCAAACCTACTTTCATTCCGCTTTTCACCAGTTTTGAGGCGTGTAAAGCACAAGCATATTTACTGCGGTCTGAGGGGGATAGGTCTGCAATCATTATTACGGCTCCAAATGTTTGCAATGTTATAGGGAACACTGGCCAAAGTTGCGAGAGCGATTTAAATTTTTCTAATACAAAGTCTATTTTAGATTACTATCGTCGTATTTGCTCAATTATTGTAATCAGTCCCATTTACAAACCTGATACGAGAGTTCTACGGTGTAAGTGATGTTTTTATCAGTTTTCGATATGTTTAAAATCGGTATTGGTCCATCCTCTAGCCATACAATGGGACCTATGGTTGCCGCAAACCGCTTTTTAGAAACCCTAAAACATTCTCCATTTAATTTTTCAGGAATTCGCGTGACACTTTATGGTTCGTTGGCTTTTACAGGAAAAGGTCATGCGACAGATCATGCAATCATTCTAGGGTTAGCTGGTTTTTCACCCGAAAATTATGACCGTGAGGCTAGTGAAAAAGTCCTACTAGAAATTTCAGATAAAAAATTTATCACATCCAGTGATTTAGGTAAGTTGTCTTTTAGCCCTCAAAAAGACTTAAAATTCGATTATGGTCCACCCCTTGAGGGTCACCCAAATGGATTAATTTTTATGGGTCTTGATGAAACAGGAGATATTTTAATCCAAGAAACTTACTATTCTATTGGCGGAGGCTTTGTCTTAACTGCAGATGAGCTTTCACATGGAAAAGACAAGGATCAAGGATCTAAAGTACCATTTCCTTTTAGCTCAGCTGAAGAAATGCTGATCATGTCAAAAAAATTCAATAAAACTATTTCTCAGATGAAAAAAGAAAATGAACTTTCAAGAATTAGCAAAATTAAACTAGAAAATGGTGTAAAAAATATCTGGGAAACAATGGATAATTGTATTTTGCGCGGCCTCAGCCAATCTGGAATTCTCCCAGGTGGTCTAAAAGTAAAGCGGCGAGCTAAAGGAATATATGACGCTTTGCTGGCTGAACGTGGATTAAATTTAACGCCACCTCACACGATCAACGATTGGATGAGCGTTTACGCAATGGCTGTTAATGAGGAGAATGCTTTTGGTAGTCAAATTGTTACAGCTCCAACAAATGGTGCTGCAGGAGTAATTCCAGCTGTTTTAAAATATTATCTGACACATGTTCCCAATGCATCAGAAAATAAAATTGAAGATTTTCTTTTGACCGCTGCAGCCATTGGCGGCCTAATAAAATTTAACGCATCAATAAGTGGCGCTGAAGCAGGATGCCAAGCCGAGGTGGGGAGCGCCAGCGCTATGGCAGCCGCCGGTCTTTGCGCAGTCCTTGGTGGGACTTCTGAACAGATAGAAAATGCGGCAGAAATCGCTCTAGAGCATCATCTGGGCATGACATGTGACCCAGTTGCTGGATTGGTACAAGTTCCGTGTATTGAACGAAATGGCCTTGGCGCAATCAAAGCCGTTTCGGCTGCTTCTTTATCTCTTCGAGGAGATGGAACGCACCTAGTGCCACTAGACGCATGCGTGGAGACTATGCGCCAAACTGGAGAGGACATGATAAACAAGTATAAAGAAACATCCTTGGGGGGGCTGGCAGTAAACATTCCAAACTGCTGAGGTGAACAATTTTAAGGAAGATTAAACTTTTAAGGTCACCAAGAAGGTGCGAGCTCTAATTGCAAAATAGCATCATTCAATAATGAATTTGGTAAAATAAGAAGCAATTTGGGCTTATCTGGAGCCAAGTGTATTATTTTGCCAACTGCTTCATTTGAAGTTCCGATTAAATCTGTTGGGTTCATGGTTAATCCTTCTGTTGACCATTTCAAACCACTGGATTGAACTTTGACCGAACCTAAAGGGTAAAGAGAAACTCGCATACCCTCAAAAGAAGATAATGAAAAACTTGGCGGAGCTAACAAGATAATGTCTTTTTCGCCTACAAGGATAATTTTTTTATGCGGAAATTTTGCAAGAGCAGACAGGGCAGCCAATTCGTGATCAATACGCGATCCCAGAAAACCGATGCCTAGTGTTAAGGGTGATTGCGTATTAAATAAAACTTTTTCCAAGTCAGTGGTATTTTGATTTGAAATCCTGATTATCTTTTGAGTTTCTAGATTCTGAATTTTCTGTTCTGATACACTGTCAAGATCGCCGATTATTAGATCAGGTGAAATACTTTGATCAGCTAAAAAATTTGCTCCACCATCGGCTGCAATAATAGGACTTTCCTTGTCATAGACATCGTAAAAAAGTTCTTCTGAAAAATCAGACCCACCTACAATCATTAATTTATCTTGGGTGGAGTATAACATTTTTAATTTCTACTAAGCCTCAATGAGTTTAGTCATTATTAGTTGCAAATTATGTTTTTGATGCTGTTTTTATCAAATCCAATATTTCCTGAGCAGCATTAGGAATGTTTGTTCCAGGTCCAAAAATAGCCTTTACGCCAGCATCTTTTAGAAATGCATAATCCTGCTGAGGGATAACACCACCGCAGATTACTAGAATATCATCTGCCTCTCTGGCTTTTAGAATTTCAATTAATACTGGTGCAAGTGTCTTATGACCCGCGGCTTGTGATGAGATCCCAATTACATGAACGTCATTATCAATGGCATCTTGTGCAGCCTCCTCAGGCGTTTGGAAAAGAGGGCCTACGTCAACGTCAAAACCTATATCAGCAAATGCAGTTGCAATGACTTTGGCGCCTCGATCATGTCCGTCTTGACCCATTTTTACGACCAGCATTCTGGGCCGGCGGCCCTCCTCCTTTGCAAAATTTTCAACTGATTTCTGAATGGCAACGAAACCTTTATCACCTTCATAAGCAGCTCCATAAACTCCAGCCAATGTTTTTACCTCTGCACTGTGGCGACCAAAAATTTTTTCCATCGCTGTGGATATTTCGCCAACCGTAGCCCTACAGCGAGCAGCCTCAACTGCCGCTTCTAATAAATTCCCACCATTTTCAGCTCGCCTAGTTATCTCACTAAGTGCAGCTGAACAGGCTCCCTCATCTCTATTTTCTCTGATATCTCTCAAACGCTTAATTTGAGATTCTCTAACGGCTAAATTATCGACATCTAGAATTTCAATTTCTTCTTCTTGGTTCAATCTATATTTATTTGTGCCAACAATGACCTGCTCGCCTCTGTCAATCTGTGCCTGTCTTTGCGCAGCTGTTTCTTCTATCCGCAATTTTGGCATGCCACTAGCAACTGCTTTAGTCATCCCTCCCATTTCGTCTACTTCTTGAATTAATTCCCAAGCAGCATCTGCCAACTCGGAAGTAAGTTTTTCAACATAGTATGACCCAGCAAGAGGATCTACTACATTTGTTACGCCTGTTTCTTCTTGCAGTATTAGTTGGGTGTTTCTTGCTATTCTTGCTGAAAACTCTGTCGGCAGTGCAATCGCTTCATCTAAAGCGTTTGTATGAAGAGACTGGGTCCCACCGAGAACAGCTGACATTGCTTCATATGCTGTTCTTACCACATTATTAAACGGATCTTGTTCCTGAAGAGAAACACCAGATGTTTGGCAATGAGTTCTTAGCATTTTAGAACGAGAATTTTTTGCTCCCAAGTTATCCATAATTCTATGCCACAGAAGACGCGCCGCCCGTAGTTTAGCAGCCTCCATAAAAAAATTCATGCCGATAGCAAAGAAAAAAGATAAACGACCAGCAAATTTATCTATGTCCATCCCTCTGTCAATTGCCGTTTTAACATATTCCTTGCCGTCGGCTAATGTGTAGGCGAGCTCTTGAACTAAATTCGCACCTGCCTCTTGCATGTGGTACCCAGAAATCGAAATTGAATTAAATTTTGGCATTTCATCTGAAGTGTACTCAATAATATCTGCTACCAGTCTCATAGAAGGTTCAGGCGGGTAGATGTAAGTGTTTCTGACCATAAATTCTTTTAAAATATCATTCTGGATTGTTCCAGATAGCAAACTCCTTGAGTGGCCCTGTTCCTCGCCAGTGACGATGAAACTGGCAAGCACAGGGATAACGGCACCATTCATCGTCATAGAAACGGAAACTTTATCTAAAGGTATTCCATCAAAGAGTATTTTCATATCCTCTACGCTATCGATGGCTACGCCTGCCTTACCGACATCACCTAAAACTCTGGGGTGATCACTGTCATAGCCACGGTGAGTAGCGAGATCAAATGCCACTGAAACACCTTGTTGACCAGAATCTAGAGCCTTTCGATAAAATTTGTTTGACTCCTCAGCTGTAGAAAAACCCGCATATTGCCTGATTGTCCATGGCCGGCCGGCGTACATTGTTGCCTTCACTCCGCGAGTAAATGGCTCCTCACCAGGTAGAGAGCCCAAATGTTCAAGGCCCTTAAGATCTTCTTGAGTATACAAGGGGTCAATGTTAATACCCTCAAGCGTTTTCCAAGTTAAATCTGCAGCAGATTTGTCTCGCAATTCTTTATTGGCAAGCGCACTCCATTTTGATTTATCTTGTGTCATATTTATTCCTTAATAACGGTAATCGTAACCATTCCTTAATTACTATATAATTTTTTTTTGATATTAACACTTCGTCTTAAGAACTTAATGCCCTATGTAATTCTTTGGAGGAGTACTTAATGGCAACCCTGAAGCAATATGTAAATATACTGGGTAATTTTTTAACTATTTCGGTAATCCTGCTTGCAAGTTTCGCACAGATGGCAATAGCAGCAGAAAGCAACTTTGTCGAAGTTGAAGAAAATACAACCTTGGAAAATTTTGAGTGGACTCAGCGACCTATTATAATATTTGCTGATTCAGAAAAAGATCCCAACTTTATAAGCCAAATGGAATTCTTATTGGAGGATTTTAACGCGCTCAAAGAACGGGATATAATTGTTTTAGTTGATACCAATCCCAGTAAGTCTTCTTTCCTCCGAAAAAGATTGCGGCCACATGGATTTGCTTTCATTTTGATAGGGAAAGACGGCCAAGTAAAATTACGAAAACCCTCCCCTTGGAATATAAGAGAAATTGGTCGGGTCATTGATAAGATGCCGATAAGGCAGCAAGAGATAGCTCGAAAAAAACAAGCGAAAAATTAGTTTAAGTTATGAGTGCAACTTAAATTTATTCAGGAAGGTAAAGAAACAGCTTAATTTGATACTATTTCGTTGTTTTATTACTCAAATTCCATAATGGTTTCATCCACAGCCAAACTATCACCAGCTTTGACATTTATTCTTTTTATGCGAGTTGGGCGCTCAGCTCTGAGAATATTCTCCATTTTCATTGCTTCCACCTTACATAGAGCCTGACCTTCTTGAACTTCCTCCCCAACCTCTACTTCGATACTAACTATTAGACCCGGCATAGGACACATCAATATTCTTGATGTATCAGGCAAATCCTTTTCTATCATATGTCGGGCCAATTCTGATTGAAGCTGACTTCTAACAATTACCATCATGTCGGCGCCGCGAGTTCTAATGCGAAAACCACCAGTTATCTTGCCTACTTTCATCGTCAATTTTGTATCATCAACAAGCATATTTGCTAACTGGTCGCCTGGCACCCAATTACCTTCAACGCGAATTTTTGATCCACCCTCAAATTTAACAGTTGAGCCCAATTGATCGGCGATAATGTTTAGTTCATATTTTTTATCCTGGAGCGTTACAATCCATTTGTCTCCAACGCGTCGCTCATGATTATCCATACGACCAGATATTTTTGTTCGTCTAATTTCTGCAACCCGGTTCATAGCAGCGCAAGAAGCGGCAACCCGCAATAATTCATCTTCTGGTAATTCAACACCAGTGAAACCATCAGGATATTCTTCCTCTATAAAAGCGGTCGTAATGTCTCCCATAATAAACCTAGGATGATCCATAACTGCGCTTAGGAAAGGTAGGTTATGTCCTATACCTTCAACTTCAAAGCTATCCAAAGCCTCTCGCATACAAGCTATAGCTTCTGGTCGAGTAGGAGCCCAAGTGCACAATTTTGCGATCATAGGATCATAATACATGCTTATTTCACCACCCTCAAATACACCTGTATCGTTTCGAATAATGTGCTTAGAACTCTCAAATTCATCTGGGGGACGATAACGGGTCAATCTTCCAATAGATGGAAGAAAATTCCTGTAAGGATCTTCAGCATACAATCGATTTTCAATTGCCCATCCATTTATTGATATATCACTCTGCAGTAATTTTAACTTTTCCTTGAAGGCGACTTTTATCATTTGTTCTACCAAGTCGACCCCAGTTATTAATTCAGTCACAGGGTGCTCTACCTGTAGGCGAGTATTCATCTCCAGAAAGTAAAAGTTTTTTTCAACATCAACGATAAATTCAACTGTTCCAGCGCTTTCATAGCCTACAGCTTTGGCTAAATCACAAGCCTGTTTGCCCATCCTTTGGCGAGTTGCCTTATCCAGAAATGGGCTGGGCGCTTCCTCCACAACTTTTTGGTTTCTTCTTTGAATTGAGCATTCTCTTTCGTTTAGATAAATACAGTTTCCATGTGAATCTGCCAGAACCTGAATTTCAATATGTCTGGGTTGCGTAACAAATTTTTCTATAAAAATTCTATCATCGCCGAAACTACTCGCAGCTTCATTTTTCGATGACTGAAAACCTTCCTTCGCATCTTGATCATTCCAAGCGACACGCATTCCTTTACCACCGCCTCCTGCGGAGGCTTTTATCATAACTGGATAACCAATTTTTCGAGAAATTTTGACTGCTTCTTCAGCAGAATTGATAAGACCCATATATCCAGGAACCGTTGAGACGCCGGCATCTTGTGCAATTTTTTTTGATGTGATTTTATCACCCATACTTTCAATTGCGTCCGGTGGAGGCCCAATAAAAGCAATTTTTGCCTTTGAAAGTGCCTTGGCAAACTTACTATTTTCTGAAAGAAAACCGTAACCTGGATGAACAGCATCCGCGCCAGATAATTTGGCAGCAGAAACGACTTTTTCAATATCAATATAAGACTGGCTTGCCGGGGGTTTTCCAATATGAATTGCCTCATCTGCCATTTTCACATGAAGCGCATGCCGATCAGCATCAGAAAAAACTGCCACAGTTTTTATGCCCATCTTATTGGCTGTTTTTATAACTCTACAGGCAATTTCGCCACGGTTTGCAATAAGAATTTTATTGAACATTTAACACCCCCTTGATTACTCTGCCTCTAAAGCTTCTGGAAAGTTAGCCTTTATCAGATCAACATCTAGTATCAATATTGCCTCATAACTTTCAATCTCAAAACCATCCGGCTGAAAAGCTTTAACTTCTCTTCCAAACAACCAGCTCAATCGACCTGCATCAAGATTTCCTCGTTCAAAAGGTTCTTCGCCAAAATGTGATAGCAAAGCTTGCACAAAAGAAATATCCGCGCGCCTATCTGCAGTTTTCCTATCTTTAAAGCGTTCCCGGCTAATCAAAGCAGTTGCACCCTTTGGATTGGCTCTTCGCAAAGTAAATTGAAAATCGGTTCCAGCCAACCTACCGGGAAAACCCCTATGTTTAAACATGTAGGGAAGAGCCACTCTTTATCCTTTAAAAAATATCTGTAAAATATTTAAGTAAATTGGATGTTCCTTTTTAAGCAAAACGGACTGAATTTCCATAGCTTATCAAAGAGGTATATTATCATGTTTTTTCCATGGATTTTCTAGATATTTACCACGAAGGGCTGCAAATGCTCTTGAGATGCGTTTTCTCGTACTTCTTGGTTGTATGACCTCGTCAATAAAGCCTCGCTCCGCAGCAACGAATGGATTAGCAAATCGTTCTTCATAGTCAGAGGTGTGCTTTGCAATTTTTTCTTCATTTCCAAGATCGCTCCTGTGGATGATTTCAGTAGCACCCTTTGCTCCCATGACAGCAATTTCAGCAGTGGGCCATGCATAGTTAAAATCTCCCCTCAAATGTTTGGATGACATAACATCATAAGCGCCTCCATATGCTTTCCGCGTTATTACTGTAACTTTAGGCACCGTTGCCTCTCCGTAAGCAAATAAAAGTTTTGCACCATGCTTTATGACGCCACCGTATTCCTGAGACGTCCCAGGCAAAAAACCTGGCACATCAACCAGTGTCAAAATTGGAATTTCAAAGGCATCACAAAATCTTACAAAACGTGCTGCTTTTCGTGAACTGTCAATATCAAGACAGCCAGCAAGCACCATCGGTTGATTAGCAACAACGCCAACTGTCTGACCTTCTAGGCGAATGAATCCAATAATTATATTTTTAGCAAAATCTTTTTGTATTTCGTAAAAATCGTTTTCATCTGCCACTTTTACTATTAACTCTTTCATATCATAGGGCGTATTTGGATTTTCGGGGATTAGAGTATCAAGTGAGAATTCAACTCTTCCCGGATCATCAAAAAATGGGCGGACAGGCGCTTTTTCACGATTATTTAATGGCAAAAAGTCCATTAAACGTCGTATTTCGGCTAGGGCCTCAACGTCATTTTCAAAAGCTCCGTCAGCCACAGAGGATTTTTTTGTATGTGTAGATGCACCACCTAGTTCCTCAGCCGTGACCAATTCATTGGTGACCGTCTTTACAACATCAGGACCGGTAACAAACATATAAGAACTATCTTTTACCATAAAAATAAAATCCGTCATTGCCGGGGAATAGACGGCTCCACCAGCGCATGGCCCCATTATCACGGATACTTGTGGGATCACTCCTGATGCCATTACGTTACGCTGAAAAACTTCAGCATAACCAGCAAGAGACGCCACACCCTCCTGAATTCGCGCTCCTCCCGAGTCGTTAATTCCGATCACAGGCGCCCCATTTTGCATAGCCATATCCATAATTTTGCATATTTTCCGAGCATGTGTTTCCGAAAGTGACCCGCCAAAGACCGTAAAATCTTGTGAAAACACATAAATCATTCGGCCATTAATTGTTCCCCATCCTGTAACAACCCCATCACCAGCCGGTCTTTGATCAGCCATTCCAAAATCTTCACAACGATGGACTACGAACATATCAAACTCTTCAAATGACCCCTCATCCAACAAAATTTCGATACGCTCTCTAGCAGTCAATTTACCTTTCGCGTGTTGTGCATCAATACGTTTCTTCCCGCCGCCTAAACGGGCTTCAGCTCTTCTGTTTTCGAGTTCGGTCAAAATATCAGTCATTATTTTCCTCGTATGTAACACACTCAGCCAAGTTAACATAAAATTGCTAATAAACCAGTAATCGAAAGCTTGAGATGAAAAAAGTTAAAAAGTTTGAATTAAATATTCAAAGTATTTATTTTCTGGACACTCCAAATTAAACACCTACCCTCCAAATATGAAAATAAATCAGACCGTGCGGTTCTTAGACCGCTCAACTCCACCACATATATTAACACTGATATTATTGGCGAGCATATCTACGCTTTCTATGAATATATTCCTACCAAGTCTTCCAAACATTGCTTCAGATCTGAATTCATCTACAAACATAATGGGATTATCCGTAGGAATTTATTTGGCAAGTAGTGCCGTGCTTCAACTTATTATCGGACCAGTTTCTGATCAAATTGGTCGAAGACCGCTAATTCTTTGGTCGCTGGTAGTGTTTTGTTTATCTACATTTGCAGCAGTTTTTTCAACAAGTGCTACACAATTTCTGATTTTAAGGGTCTTTCAAGCTGTTTCTGCCAGTTGTATCGTCTTATCAAGAGCTATTGTCAGAGATACTACAGATAGCGTTGAGAAAGCAGGGTCGAAGATAGCTTACGTTACGATGGGTATGGCGGTAATCCCAATGGTAGGTCCGGCCGTTGGTGGATTACTGGACTACCAATATGGCTGGGAGGCAAGCTTTTGGACTTTGTGTTTTTTAGGTATAGTAATTCTAGTTATTTCTTTTTTTGACGTTGGAGAAACACTTTCAGACCACGGTCAGGGTTTTTTTGAACAAATCAGCACTTACCCCTCCCTATTAAAGTCAAAAAGGTTCTGGGCCTATTGCCTTTCTAGTGCTTGCGTTGCTGGTGCTTTTTTTTCTTATCTTGGAGGCGCGCCATTTGTTGGCAATGAAGTTTTTGGACTTGAACCAAAAAATTTAGGCCTTTTGTTTGGGGCTCCAGCATTGGGATATCTGGTAGGAAACTATATAGCAGGGAGATTTTCTACGAAAATAGGTTTAGATAAAATGATTTTTCTTGGGATAACTATTGCCCTTCTTGGAATATCAATTTCATTGGTTGTCAGTTTTTTGAGCATGGGTTCCATATTTTCTTTTTTTGGTTTTATGACGTTTGTTGGCCTAGGAAACGGAATGTCACTTCCAAATGCAACATCTGGCATGATGTCGATTAATCCCAAATTAGCGGGTACAGCAGCAGGCCTTGGTGGCGCAATTATGATTGGTGGTGGCGCTGGGCTTTCTTCAGTCGCAAATTTTATATTATCACCAGGAAGCACTGAAGTGCCTCTATTAGTTTTGATGTGGACATCTGTTTTTTGCGGCTTGTGTTCAGTTATTTTTGCTTCTTACCGAAATAAAAGGATAAACGCAGCTAATTGAAATAGTCACCATGAATATAGCAAACTAATCCCTATCGTTGACTTGTTTCCCAATTAGGGCTGATCCAAGGAATTTCATTTGATCGAGGCAGTAAATTTTTACCTAGTATATGATCGCTAGCCTTTTCTCCAACCATTATTGAAGGCGCATTTAAATTCCCATTTGTAATTTGGGGGAATATGCTGCTGTCTGCGACCCGCAACTTATCAATTCCGATGACACGTGTTTCTGGATCGACTACACTCATAAGATCATCTCGATTACCCATTTTGCAAGTACCGCAGGGATGATAGGCGCTTTCAACGTTATCACGGATAAAACTATTTAGCTCATCATCGCTTTGGAGTGCTGCACCAGGGGAAATCTCTGCCTTAGCAAAAAGTTTAAATGCTGGTTGGGAAAAGATCTCTCGAGTTAGGCGAATACAATTTCTAAAGTCTGCCCAGTCACTATCATGGGACATGTAATTAAATTGAATTTTTGGAGCTTCGATTGGATCATTGGATCGAAGAGCTACATATCCTCTAGATTTGCTCCGCATTGGACCAACATGAGCTTGAAAACCATGGCCTTTTATTGGCAGTCTTCCATCATAGCGAACTGCGAGTGGTAAAAAATGATATTGAATATCAGGATATTTAACTCCAGCCTTGGACCTAATAAACCCAGCACTTTCGAATTGATTGGAAGCGCCTGGACCTGATTTTGAAAGTAGCCACCGCAAACCCACCAAAGCTTTTCCAATTGGGTTCCAATACTTGTATAAAGAAACCGGTCTTTTGGCCATCATTTGAATGTAAAGCTCCAAATGATCTTGTAAATTTTTTCCTACTCCAGGACGATCTGCTATTACTTCAATTCCATTAGTTTTTAATTCTTCTGCCGGGCCTATGCCTGACAGCAAAAGAATTTTAGGAGAATTTATAGCCGAAGCGGCAACTATTACCTCTTTTGATGCATAAACAAATTTAGTTTCCCCATTTTGAAGATATTCAACACCCTCAGCTTGCTTTTTATTTATAATAATTTTGGTAACAAACCCTCTAATAATCTCACACTTACCAGATCTTATTGCCGGTTCGAGATATGCTTTAGCACTAGACCAACGTTTTCCATTTTTTATTGTTTGATCCATTGGACCAAACCCCTCTTGTTGCTTCCCATTATAATCTAAAGTTGTTTGATAACCCGCTTGCTTGCCAGCCTTTTCAAATGCCAAATTCAAGGGATTGGTTCTTGTACCTCTGGTGATATTTAAACGTCCACCTATGCCACGAAAGCTTTTCTCTCCACCATGACCTGCACTGTTCCAGTTTTCCAACCTTTTATAATATGGCAAAATATCTGAAAATGACCATCCAACGGCACCCATTTCGGCCCATTTGTCAAAGTCTAAAGCATGCCCTCTAACATAAACCATTCCGTTGATACTAGAGGATCCACCAAGTACTTTTCCTCGTGGACATGCCAACTTTCTTCCGCCTAGGTATGGCTCAGGTTCTGACCAGTAGCCCCAGTCATAACGATGCATATTCATGGGATAGCTCAAAGCTGCTGGCATTTGTATTAATGGACCCCGGTCGCTACCTCCAAATTCAATTACTTTAACTTTGTGTCCAGCTTCAGTCAGCCGGAAAGCAATAGCACAACCCGCACTACCAGCACCAACAATCACGTAATCAGTGTTCACTATAGCCTCACATATTTTAGGACTTAATGTCGTAAGCACTTTTGAAGTATATGCAAATGAATTGCCAATTAATTCCCAGAGCATTCGAGACTAAATTTTTAACTTTTGTCAGTAAAGACCATCTGCAACGCTATGGATCTTCCTCTGCCTGTCCAACGCCCCTAAAAACTGATTTCAATGGAAAGGCCCAAACAATTCCGGATAGAAGATATATAAATAACTCCACTATAAAATTTGGCCTGTCAAAACTCGCTATCAAATTTACAATCAAAATTATATAGACAGGCAATCCAACTACCAGAACCAACAAAGATAATCGCCGTTTCAGTTTGTAAGACATTTTATTAATCCTCAAAGGGGTCCGTTACCAGGATTGTATCATCACGTTCAGGAGAAGTAGATACTAGTGCCACAGGGCAATCTATCAACTCTTCAATTCTACGAACATATTTAATAGCATTAGCCGGCAAATCTGCCCATGACCGCGCACCTTCAGTACTTTCACTCCAGCCAGATATTTCTTCATAAATTGGCATACAGCGTGCTTGCTGATCCGCAGCCGTGGGCAAGTAATCAAGTTTATCGCCATCAAGCTCATATCCAATGCAGATTTTAAGTTTTTCAAAACCGTCCAGAACATCAAGTTTTGTGAGAGAAATGCCAGTTACACCGGAAGTTGCACAAGTTTGACGAACCAATACAGCATCAAACCAACCACACCGGCGCTTTCGACCCGTGGTGGTGCCAAATTCATGTCCTCTTTTTCCTAAACGATTGCCATCGTTATCATCTAACTCTGTCGGGAAAGGACCTTCTCCAACCCTAGTTGTGTAGGCTTTTACAATCCCCAAAACAAAATCAATACTATTTGGTCCAATACCCGAACCGGTCGCAGCCTGACCAGCAATCACGTTAGATGATGTAACAAATGGATAAGTTCCAAAATCAATATCTAGTAAAGCTCCTTGTGCACCCTCAAAAAGAATTCGACTTCCCGCTTTCCGCTTTTCATTCAAAATTTTCCAAACTGGGGCTGAGTACTTTAAAATGATAGGCGAAATTTCAAGTAAATTATTGATTAAACTAACCTTGTCTATTTCATCGAGCTCCATTCCTCTTCGCAGGGTATTATGGTGCAGCAACAACCTATCAATGCGAGCCTCTAAAGTAGCTCTATCCGCCAAATCAGCTATTCTTATGGCCCTTCGCCCCACCTTATCTTCATAGGCGGGCCCAATGCCTCTTCCAGTAGTCCCAATCTTAGCAACTTTACTTAAACTCTCACGAGCACGATCTAATTCTCCATGAATAGGTAAAATAAGTGGCGTATTTTCTGCTATAATTAAATTTTCTGGCGATATATCAACGCCTTGCGACTTAACTGTTTGTATTTCCTTGATCAGATGCCAAGGGTCTAAAACCACACCATTTCCAATAACTGAAAGTTTACCTCCCCTAACTACACCTGACGGAAGTGCGTGTAATTTGTAGGTTTTTCCATCAATAACGAGAGTATGCCCAGCGTTATGGCCACCTTGAAAGCGAACAACTATATCTGCTCTTTCACTCAGCCAATCAACAATTTTTCCCTTACCTTCATCTCCCCACTGAGCGCCAACAACTACAACGTTCGCCATTAACATTTTCCTTTCATCAAACGCGCCGATGTATAGCTCTCTTAATCAAAGAAAGGAACTAAATAATAAACTGTAAACTAATCAGCAGATAAATTAGCTAAATTTACCGGTTGACCATGTGGAGTATTGAGAAAAGCCGCTCGCCAGTCCTGGAAATATTGTATTATCTCATTGGGCTGAATCTTTCCAGCGTCTCCCAAAAATTTCTCTAAAGTTTTCAACCAAATTAGGTAGTAGTCATCGTCATTGATTATCAATTTTTCAGAACCTTTTGACGATAAAGCTGCACCAAACACCTTTGACCAATCATTCCAATTAAAATGACCTTGTTCATTTAAATGCACCGTGATTGCAAAAATTTGTGCATGCCATGGTTCGTTAAAAGGTCGATACTCCGCCTTATTGATCATTCAAGGGCTCCATGTAACTCTCCCATATATCCACGCATACGGTGTCATTTGGGTTTTCTGGGCTTTGCCAAAGTTCAGAAGCTAGAAACGAAACCGTGTAGAGATGTTCAGGTCGCTCACCTAAATCATGCGCGTGAGTATCTGGAAATACGTGAGCGCCATGGCAAATCTCGATTTTACCTACACATCTTTCGACATATTTGGGTAGTCGAGTGTGTCCCCCATAAAAAAATTTATTTTCTGCGCGTCGTGTTTTTACGATTTGATCTACCAAAAATTTTGGAGAGGCATTTACAGATCTAGAGGTAGGTGCACCTTTACTTAATACATCTGCCACGTCTGCAATAAGAAGTTTCCTTCTGCTCAACTGATGCATTTGGGAACTTGGAGACAAAAGTTCATCAGGACTCAGAATACCCTTCCCGACTAAAAGGTCGGCCAAAGCCGCAATCCATTTTTCATAATATGAAAAAGCAGCATATTCTTTTGGAGGAAGGCACTCTCTTGCATGTCGCATCATATCTAGGTTCCATTGTCTAAGAGATCCTGTGGCCAAAGTTACAGCCAACACTCTGGCATGCCATCGCTCCTTAAAAGTTTTTTCTTCACATGAACCAGGTTTTATAGCTCCATCGCCGAAGCGTCCGCCCATGTCATGAACCCGGCTCAAGTTACATTACCAATCAAAGCTGCTCCTATCATTGCGTCTCTTGATATTAATTCTATGAGCTGCTCTTTATCAAAATCTTTGTATTTCTTCGGCAACATAGGAAGTACCAAATATCTTATTTCCGCAGTAGAGTCCCATACCCTTACCTTGGTATTGTTTGGTAAAGTGACACCGAATTCGGATAAACACTTTCTAGGTTCCCTGACAACACGAGATCTATATGCATCAGATTTATACCAAGTAGGTGGAATGCCAAGTAGTGGCCAAGGGTAACAGCTGCATAAAGTGCATACTACTATATTATGAACCTCTGGAGTATTCTCTACGATCTGAATATGCTCGCCTTGACGACCAAAAAATCCAAATTTTTCCAAAATTGGCATAGTATTAGTCATTAAATCGTTCTTGAAATTCTGATCTAACCATGCTTTTGCAATTATAGTCGCTCCATTTTTGGGGCCAATTTTGTTTTGATAGGTATCAATGATTTCATCGAGTGCCGCTGGATCAATTAGACCATTTTTTGCCAGCGCAGTTTCAAGAGCTTTAACTTTTAATTCTGGGTCAGATGGCAGCAAAGAATGACCATGTTTTTCAATGTCATGAGGCATACAGTCAATTATGATTATCTTAATTCTTTTTGTCTAGAGTTAACAGTACTTGCCCCCAGTAAAAAACTTGAATATCTAACTCCAAAATAACTCTGGCGGAACATTATGGAAAACATAGTATTAACCATTCATCTCATACTTGCTTTAGCGTTGGTCGGTATCGTATTACTGCAACGTTCTGAAGGAGGGGGTCTTGGCCTAGGCGGTGGCGGCGGAGGCGATGGTATTATGTCTGGACGCGGAGCAGCGACTGCGCTTACCAAAATAACCTGGGTTTTGGCTATTGGGTTCATTATCACATCAATGTCCCTCACAATAATTGCTTCAAGGAACGCAAATTCATCATCAATCTTTGACCGATTGGGCGATACAACCCAGAGTGAAGAAATAAATACTGATGCTTTACTTCCTCCAACAGATGAATTGCTACCACCAATTAAAGGTGAAGATGCACCACTTGTTCCCAAAGCGGATTAGACACAATAGGTAGTTTTTTTGGTTACCAAGCATCATTATGTAGGCGCTTAGTTGCCAAACCTTTACGAATCCCTTAAGGATTGAATCCCGTAGGTAGGCGTAAAATTTGCGCCTTGATGTCAGAATTAAATTGGCAATGGCGGGGTCAAAAAAATAGCAAGGTTCGTTTTTATTACCGGCGGCGTGGTGTCATCCTTAGGAAAAGGCTTAGCATCAGCAGCACTTGGAGCTTTGCTACAATCGCGCGGGTATTCAGTGCGACTGAGAAAATTAGATCCATATCTAAACGTAGACCCCGGGACCATGAGCCCGTTCGAACACGGTGAGGTTTTTGTTACTGATGATGGTGCAGAAACAGATTTGGATTTGGGACATTATGAAAGGTTTACGGGAGTAGCAGCGCGCTACACTGATTCTGTCTCTTCTGGTCGAATTTATTCAACTGTTTTGGAAAAGGAAAGACGAGGCGATTACCTAGGTAAAACTATTCAGGTTATCCCTCATGTAACAAATGAGATAAAAGAGTTTATTTCCGTTGGGGAAGATGAAGTCGATTTTATGCTCTGTGAAATTGGCGGTACCGTGGGAGATATAGAAGGCTTACCCTTTTTCGAAGCAATACGGCAGTTTTCGCAAGACAAACCTCGCGGCCAATGTATATTTATGCATTTGACACTACTTCCGTTTATTAAGGCGAGTGGAGAACTCAAAACAAAACCCACTCAACATAGCGTTAAAGAGTTACGATCAATCGGTATTGCGCCGGATATTTTGGTCTGTAGGTCGGAAGGCGCCATACCTGAAAAGGAACGTGATAAACTCGCTCTATTTTGTAATGTAAGGCCAGACTCCGTTATTGCAGCTCAGGATCTAAAATCAATATATGAGGCCCCAATTGCCTATCACCGTGAAGGACTTGATCAAGCGGTTCTTGATGCATTCAATATAGCCCCTGCTCCAAAACCTGATCTAAGTATTTGGGAAGATGTCGCTGATCGTGTGTATAATCCAGAAGGTGAAGTGAGTGTTGCTATTGTTGGAAAATATACGCAACTAGAAGATGCATATAAATCTATAGCAGAGGCACTAACGCACGGCGGCTTGGCTAACAGGGTTAAAGTTAACGTAGAGTGGGTAGATGCCGAAACTTTGGAAAAAAAAGATATAGCTTCCGAATTACATGGTTTTAACGCGGTTCTTGTACCTGGTGGGTTCGGAGAACGTGGGACAGAAGGAAAAATTAAGGCTGCGCAATTTGCTAGAGAAAATCACGTCCCTTACCTTGGAATTTGCCTTGGTATGCAAATGGCGGTGATTGAGGCTGCAAGAAATGTAATTGGTTATAGAGACGCCGGATCTGAGGAATTTGATCATGAAGCAGGTAAGAAGCGATTTGAACCTGTTATTTACCATCTTAAAGAGTGGATACAAGGTAACCAAACAATAGAACGGTCTGTCAGTGATGATAAAGGCGGAACAATGCGATTAGGCGCTTATAAAGCCCTATTGTTAGATGGAAGTAAGGTTGCATCGATCTATGGAGTATCTCAAATAGACGAACGGCACAGGCATCGATATGAGGTTGATACAAAATATCAAAAAAAGTTAGAAAGTGCAGGCTTAATTTTCTCGGGAATGTCTCCAGACGGTCGCCTGCCTGAAATTATAGAATGGGCAGATCATCCATGGTTTGTAGGGGTTCAGTTTCACCCAGAATTAAAATCAAAACCATTTGATCCTCATCCCTTATTTAGAGATTTCATCGGAGCCGCCAAAAAAATATCCCGATTGGTTTAACATTTTCAGACTGCGGGTTTGGTCTTTCTTGCTGAGTAGAATTATCACTAATTATATGCTTATAGTTGCACAATAAATTTAAAATATTATCTTCATCTGTATTAAATTTTGGAGCTTTAAAAATTATGCCTAAAGGTTACTGGATCGCACATGTTGATGTGCAAAATAACGAAATTTATACCAAATATCGTGAAGCCAACGCATTAGCTTTTGAAAAATTTGGAGCTCGCTTCATCGTAAGAGGTGGCAAACAAATCATTGAGGAAGGACATTCGAAACCGCGTACGGTTGTTATTGAATTCGATGACTTTGAAACAGCAAAAAAATGCTACGAAAGCGAAGAATATAAAAATGCGAAAAAAATAAGAGACGCCGTTTCATCTGGCGATATGGTAATAGTAGAAGGATACGACGGCTAATGTTAAAAAATTTACTCGATGTGTTGCTTGGTAACGAAGAAGATAAATTAAATGATGAGGATGAAAAAATTGCACTAGCTGCTTTATGCGTAAGAGTAGCAAAATCAGACAATGTTTACGACCAAAGCGAAATTTCCAGTATTGATGCTGAATTGAGCCAACATTTTTCTTTGAGCATGGCAGATGCAGCAGTTTTACGGGGACAAGCAGAAAAACTAGAGCAGGAAGCTCCCGATACAGTAAGGTTCACCAGAGCAATCAAAGAAAAGATTGAACTTGAGAAAAGGAGCAAAATTCTCGAAACATTGTGGAAGATCACTTTAGCCGACGGCAAACGGGAAGCAGAAGAAGACTCTTTAATCAGATTAGTTTCTAGCTTGCTGGGCCTGACTGACATCGAAAGCGCCAGGGCTCGCCAGAAAGTAACAAAAAAATGATTGCTGGCCTGCCAATGTATGACAGGCCAGAATTATTTGAAGCTCACAATGAACTTTGGCAATTAATTCATGAACAAATAGTTGGATCACCCAAAATACTATCTAGAAATATTTCTCCATGGGACTTATGGACATCTCCAAAACTATTTCTCGCACAAACCTGTAGCTCACCTTACCGAAAAACTTTGCATAAAACGACAATTTACGTTGGTACTGCAGATTATGATCTACCAAACTGTCCACCTGGTTATTACAATAGTGTGATAATTAGCCGACCAGGCTATGAACTTTTAGAACTTAAAAATTGTGCTTTTGGTTACAATGAAAAAATTTCTCATTCAGGCTGGACTGCTCCAATGACTCACTTCAGAAATTTGAATATTGCACCAAAGTCCCTAGTTGAAACGGGATCACACAGAGCCTCTGTAAAATTAGTAGCGAGCGGTAAAATAGAGTTTGCAGCAATCGATGCTCAAAGTTGGCGTTTCATCAAAAAATATGACGACTTTGCAAAAAGTGTTGAGGTCGTTGATCATACTAAAGCGACCCCAGGGTTACCATTCATAACCAGCCAAGCTAGCTTACGAAAAAATTTGTTCGATAGTATCAGGAAAGCTATCGAAGTTTTGTCTGAAAAATATCGATCACTTTTGTTTTTAAATAATTTTATAACAATAGACGAAAAGAAATATTTCTAAATTTCAACAGCATCGCAATTAGCGTTTCAGAAGCAAACCTCTGTTAAAATAACTTTCTTAAGCTTCGATCATTGCATTGCCTCAATATTTCTTCCTAAAGTTAGTGGAAAAGAAATTAGAGAATCGCGTGACCAAGCCCGAACCAGTTATTAAAATTCAAAATCTCCATAAATCTTTTGGGGATCTCAGCGTGCTTAAAGGTGTGAATATTGTTGCTAATAAAGGCGAAGTTATATCGTTGATAGGGTCATCAGGATCAGGAAAATCAACTCTACTTAGGTGCGCGAACCTTTTAGAAAACAGCCAGCAAGGTAAGATATTTTTTGATGGAGAAGAAATTAAATGGAGAGGGACTGGGGAAGATAGAGCGCCAGCTGATGCAAATCAGGTTCGATTAATGCGAACGAATTTATCTATGGTTTTCCAGCAGTTTAATTTATGGTCCCACATGACAGTTCTACAAAATGTTATGGAAGCTCCAGTATCTGTGCTGGGTTTAGAAAAGGAAAAAGCCAAGAAAAATGCTCTCGATTACTTAAATAAGGTTGGAATTGAAGAAAAATGGAACTCATATCCATCTGAGCTGTCAGGGGGACAGCAGCAACGAGCCGCAATTGCAAGGGCCTTGTGTATGGAGCCCAGCGCACTACTGTTCGACGAGCCGACTTCGGCCCTCGATCCTGAATTGGAGCAAGAAGTTATAAAGGTAATAAAAGATTTGGCTCGTGAGGGACGAACAATGATTATAGTTACACACGATATGGGGCTTGCTGCAGATGTATCAGATCATATTATTTTTTTACATATGGGATTAATTGAAGAGGAAGGATCTCCAAACTCTTTATTTAAATCCCCTAAATCAGAGAGGCTGCAAAAGTTTTTAAGTTCAACTCGCGCAGCTTAAACATCAAAGGGAGAAAAAAGATGAAAAAACTGATTATTGGAGCCGTTATCTATGGCTTGACAGCAGGATTGTCTCTTGCGGATAGCCATTCGGTTGTACGAATGGGAACAGAGGGCGCCTACCCTCCATGGAATTTTGTCGATGACAATGGCGAGATAGCAGGTTTTGAGCGCGAACTTGGTGATGAACTTTGCAAACGCGCAGAATTAAAATGTGAGTGGGTTAAGAATGACTGGGATAGCATTATTCCAAATCTTGTTTCAGGGAACTACGATACAATAATTGCCGGTATGTCTATAACGGATGCGCGTAAAGAAAAAATAGATTTCACCACAAATTATGTAATGGGCGACCCATCGTATTATTTAGCTGCCTCAAAAGATGCCAACTGGAAAACGGGGGTGATTGCCGCACAATCAAATACAATACAAGCGGCTTATATTGCAGAGACTGGAGCAACTCTTGTAGAATTTGCAACTCCAGAAGAAACAATTTCTGCTGTTAGAAATGGGGAAGCAGACGCTGTGCTCGCAGATTCATCATATCTTAAACCAATTGCAGATGAGGACCCAGGTCTAATGTTTGTTGGTGACAAACCTATAATTGGCGGTGGCGTCGGTATGGGCGTCCGGAAAAGTGATACGGATTTGCGTAATAAATTCACTGCAGCGATAGACTCGATGAAAGGTGACGGGACACTAAATGCCCTGATAACCAAACACGAAATTAGCGAACAAATGTTCTGATAGATAAGGTGACCCTGGCTAAAACTAACGCCCGGGTCACCACATCAGTCAGACACCAACTGATTTATAAATATTATAACTTTTTCTAAAATGCATTTTGAAAATATTATGGGAATTATTCCGTTAAATGTTTGAATTTTGTGCAAATCCTGAAAATTTAAGTAGATTTTCCTGGCTTAGTTGCTACCTAACCACTCCCAAGCACATGAACCTTTTTTATTCAGTGGGAACTGTTCTTCTTTTGTTAGTCCTAACTGCCCCAACCGCATTACTCTTTGGTTTTGGCGGAGCTATAATGGCTAGATCAAAAATTTTCTTGATAAGATTAACCGGAAACGGATATATTTCGATCGTAAGAGGTGTTCCCGATATTGCTTTTTTTCTATTTTTTGTAATTGCAATAGATCAACTTTTTGAGTGGACTCGCCATAAAATCTTATGTCCGGATTGGAATGAGCCTATTCGGCAGGGTAACGATTTTGTTGTGTGCTCGATAGCTAAACTACCCTTAAGTTCTTCACCACAGTGGATACATGAAATTTATGGATTTCTTCTGGCCGTATTTACTTTTGCAATAGTCTTTGGAGCCTTTACAGCAAATATTCTTTACGGAGCAATGCGCGCAGTACCGAAGACCCAAATTGAAACAGCTTTTTCATTTGGGATGACAGAACGGCAGGTGTTCCATAGAATATTAGTACCCCAAATGTGGATCTTCGCTCTTCCAGGTTTGGGTAATCTTTGGATGATATTGATAAAGGCCACCCCACTCTTATTTTTACTAGGTGTGGAGGATATCGTTTACTGGGCGCGCGAGCTAGGCGGCACAAAAACTGCAAAATTTACAAGCTACCCCCATGGAGATTGGAGAGTTTGGTATTTTCTAGGGTTGCTGATTTTCTATCTTGCGTTCACACGAATATCAGAAGCATTAATAGATGCCTTAACGAGAATTCTATCTCGTGGAACTGCAACACTGGGCAGTGACTTGCAAAGGCAAGTTGGAAGATGAGCTGTTTAGATATTATTGCAGATTACGGCCTACGATCGATTGGCCTAGGAGAGAGATTATTACCTAGATCAGATTTCACGCTTTGCCATCAGTTCACACTTATAGGCTCTGGTATGATATGGAACATTTATTTTGGCACCCTAGCTCTCACCAGTGGGTTTATATTGGCAACGCTGTTAGCTTTAGGAAAAGCTTCCAAGAATTTTTTCGCAAGAAAATTATCAGGATGGTTTATTTTTATATTTAGGGGTTCCCCTCTATTCATTCAATTTTTCTTTGCTTATTTTTTATTCCTTTCATTGAAACAAAACTTTACGTTTCTATCACCTTTAACGTCAGCATGGGCTGGGGCATTATTTGTTCTTTTTTGTAATACCGCAGCATATAGCGGTGAAATTTTCTACGGAGCTCTGCAAGCGATACCCAAAAGTGATTTAGAAGCGGCTGATGCTTATGGAATGTCAGGTTTTTCTCGATTTCGGCGCATTTTGTGGCCGACAATGTTGAGACTGGCATGGCCAGCTTATACTAATGAGGCTATATTTTTATTCCACGCGACTACTTTAGTCTTTTTTTCGAGTTTCCCAGCATGGCAACAACGCGGGGATGCCCTTTACTATGCAAGTTATTTTGCTGATAAAACATTTAATCCATTTATCCCATATCCAATTTTAGCTGGCTACTTTATTTTTTTGACCCTTATTCTTATTGGTTTATTTGGCTTAGCTAATAGAAAACTTAATATTCACTTACCAAAAGATAAGCATACTAAAATAAAATTCAGAATAAGATTAATACGTTAGTTGTTTAGGAACTTATAGACATGCCCTCAAAGGCATGAGATCTTCACTAAAAAGATTTTAAATCATGATGGACCCTGAAAAAGTAAAAAGTGTCAGAGTAGCCGCGTGTGACCTAAATGGTCAGATGCGGGGAAAACGTTTGCCTAGGTTTGAGAAACAAAAATTTAATGATGGAAGCATAAGAATGCCTCTTTCAGCTCTAAATGTAGATATTTTTGGAGCAGATATAGAAAATAGCCCCTTAGTTTTTGAAACTGGTGATCAAGATGGCTTACTAAAAATTACAAGTCGGGGGGTCATTCCAGTTCCATGGTTAAGAAACCCAACAGTACTTGCACCTGTATCTATGTTCACCGAAGACGAAGAGCCTTTTGAAGGTGATCCAAGACACGCCTTGGCGCGTGTTATTAAAAAGTATGACCTAAAAGGTTTAAAAGCTCTAGCAGCAACAGAAATGGAGTTTTACCTGATCGATGAACGTAAGACTTCACTAATGCCCCCTGTTAATCCAATTTCAAGGAAGAGATTATCCACTCCAGATGTTCTAGGTTTATCAGAATTGGATTGCTTTGATGATTTTTTCAATGACCTGCAATATGGATGTGAACAAATTGGGGTCGATATACAATCTATTACTTCAGAGTCCGGCTGTGGCCAGTTTGAAGTCACGCTGAAACATAAAGATGTAATCACAGCCAGTGATGATGCTTGGCTATTCAAATTATTAATAAAAGGTTTAGCCAGAAAATACGAAATGGCGGCAACTTTTATGGCAAAACCTTATTCACAAGACGCTGGAAATGGAATGCATATGCACTTTTCCATTTTCGACCATAATGGAAAAAATATCTTTAATAATAATACAAATGAGGGCTCTGAACTTTTAAAATCGGCTATTGCTGGATGCTTACAGGGCCTTAGAGGATCAACTTTGATTTTTGCCCCTTTTGCAAACAGTTACAAAAGATTTGTAAAAAATGCACATGCACCAACCTCAGCGCAATGGGGTTACGAAAATAGAACAACAGCTATCAGAGTTCCAGGTGGAGAGTTCGCATCAAAAAGAATAGAGCATCGAGTGGCTGGGGGTGACACAAACCCATATCTCGTCATGGCGGCAGTACTTGGATCTGCACTGCTGGGAATTGAAGAAAAATTGGTTCCCACGAAACCAATCAGAGATAACGGATATAGCAATAGTGCGGAAAAATTAGCTCGTAACTGGCTGGAAGCAATAAATTGCTTCGAAAATGATAAAATCATGCACCAGATATTTACAAAAACGCTTATTGATAATTTGGTTAAAACCAAGAAACAAGAATTGAGTGAATTTAAAAAAATAGATGTGGGTAAGCATTGGAAATATTACGTTTCGGCAATTTAAGGTTATTTTATGAAAGTTGGTATTTTAGAAACAGGTCATGCCCCTTCCCAAATTCAAAAAACAATTGGGGACTATTCGGAAATGTTCCAGGCTTTATTTTCAAGCCAAGATTTTAAATTTGTGTCTTATGATGTCGAAAACATGGTTTTCCCTAAATCCCCTTTTGAAGCAGATGGGTGGTTAATAACGGGCTCACGACATGGTGTTTATGAAGATCATAATTTTATTCAACCTCTCGAAGATTTCATTAGAAAAATTGAAGAAAAAAAAATCCCGCTCTTGGGTATTTGTTTTGGGCATCAAATTATTGCCCAAGCACTCGGTGGAAAGGTGGAAAAATTTTCTGCAGGTTGGGCAGTAGGACTTAAAGAATATAAATGGGGAGAAAAAAGTATTTATTTGAATGCTTGGCACCAAGACCAGATTGTGGAAAAACCACCAAAGGCTAAGGTATTAGCAGAAAATTCATTTTGCAAATATGCAGTGCTAAGTTACGGTGACAGTATTTTAACAACACAACCACATCCAGAGTTTTCTCATGACGTTATAAAAGGCCTGATTGAAACTAGGGGAAAAGGTCGCGTTCCAGAGTATTTATTGGTCGAGGCTTTGAGTAACTTGGAAAAGAAAATATCGCTGAATGAAATTGTTACTAAGTTCAGCTCAGTTTTGAATGGTGACTTATGAGTAAACTGGATGAAATGATCTCTGGTCTTCCTGAGGCTGCACAGGAATATATAAAAGGTAAGAAATTAGATGAAGTTGAATGTATCATTGCCGATCTTCCAGGAATAGCTCGTGGGAAGGCTGTCCCTGCCACAAAATATTCCCGCCAAAAATCTTTTCACCTACCAGATTCTATTTTTTTTCAAACAATAACTGGTGGCTGGGGTGAGGCAGCTGGCGAAGAAGGCTTCGTAGAAAGAGATATGATACTGAAACCTGATATTTCCACCACATCAGCAGCACCTTGGACAGGCGACTGGACATTACAAGTTATTCACGATGCGTTTGATCGTAAAGAAGAGCCAATACCATTTGCTCCTAGAAATGTTCTTAAACGAGTGGTTGAGTTGTATCATGCAAAAGGATGGGATCCGATTGTAGCGCCTGAAATGGAATTTTTTCTTGTAGCACGTAATCTAGATCCTGCAAAACCAATCGAAGCTATGATGGGCCGTTCAGGGCGTCCTGCTGCTGCGCGTCAAGCTTACTCTATGACTGCAGTTGATGAATTCGGGCCAGTTATAGATGACATTTATGACTTTGCTGAAGCACAAGGTTTCGAAATTGACGGAATTACACAAGAGGGCGGTGCTGGCCAATTAGAAATAAATCTTCGGCATGGATGTCCAATAAAACTTGCAGATGAAGTTTTCTATTTTAAACGATTAATTCGGGAAGCAGCACTCAGGCACGATTGTTTTGCAACCTTTATGGCAAAGCCAATTGAAAATGAGCCTGGAAGTGCAATGCATATTCATCACTCTATTTTAGATTTAGAAAGTGGGTCTAATGCTTTTTCAGGGCCCCAAGGGGGCGAAACTGATCTTTTTTACCACTTTATTGGCGGGCTTCAAAAATATATGCCAGCAGCAATCGCTGTTATGGCACCATATGTGAACTCATATCGCCGCTATGTAAAAGACCACGCCGCGCCGATCAACTTGGAATGGGGACGTGATAATAGGACTACAGGCATACGAATACCTTTGTCAGATCCAGAGGGACGGCGTGTCGAAAATAGAGTGGCAGGAATGGATTGTAATCCTTATTTGGGAATAGCGGCCTCACTGGCATGTGGATATCTAGGAATGGTGAACGAAACACGACCCATAAAACAATTCCGAGGAGAGGCGTATGAGGGAGAAGCTGAGATACCTAGAATTATGGGCCAAGCATTAGATATTTTCGAAGAAGCTACTGAATTACATCAAGTGCTGCATCCAGAGTTTGCCCGCGTTTATTCGATAGTCAAACGAGCGGAATATGAAGAGTTTTTACAAGTCATAAGTCCATGGGAAAGAGAGCACCTTCTACTGAACGTATGAATTTATTATACTCAAATGATACTCAAGGAAACTATCCAGAGAGCTGGTACTCAGCAACTACTCAGCATTTAAATGCATTCCCCAGTCTCAAAGGTTCAAAAAAATATGATATTTGCATCATAGGTGCGGGCTATACGGGTTTAAGTGCAGCTCTCCATTTATCAAAGCTAGGTTATTCTGTGGCCGTTTTAGATGCTCATAGAGTTGGATTTGGCGCCTCCGGCCGCAACGGTGGCCAACTCGGTACAGGCCAAAGACTAAATCAAGACGAACTTATACGCCAATTAGGTGAAAGTAATGCTGATAAAATGTGGCATCTTGCTAATGACGCAGTAAATACAGTTAAAGAAATAATAAGAACATATAAGATTGACTGCCACATAAGCCCTGGAATTGCGACATTAGGGTTTAATTCGAAAGAGGTTAGAGAACTCCATCAATACGCAGAATATTTACAAAAAAGATATAATTATAAAGGGTTAGAATTATTGAGCCATGAAGCTTGTAATGCATTGTGCCACTCAAAAAAATACACAGGTGGCATATTAGATATGAATGCTGCACATTTACACCCACTGAGGTTTGTTTTTGGATTGGCACAAGCGGCAATCAAAGCTGGAGCTCATATTTTCGAACAGTCTGAAGTTTTAAAATTGGTGCCGGGCAACGTAAACAAAGCAATTACAAAAGCAGGGGAAATCCAATCTGAGTTTATTGTTCTGGGGTGTAATGGGTATTTGGGCAACCTTGAACCAAAAGTTGCGGCGAAAGTAATGCCAATAAATAATTTCATAATAGCGACAGAACCACTCGTTGATAGAGCCAAAAGTATTCTGACAAAGGATATAGCTGTGGCCGATACGAAATTTGTGGTAAATTATTTTCGCCTTTCAAAGGATAACCGCCTTCTGTTTGGTGGTGGAGAAAATTATTCTTATAAATTTCCAAAAAATATTACTTCGACTGTTTTAAAACCAATGTTGGAAATATTCCCTCAATTATCAGACATAAAAATAGATTATGCTTGGGGTGGCACATTAGGAATAACCAGACAGAGAATGCCGTATTTCGGAAGGATTACAGAGAAAATTTTATCGGTTTCTGGTTACTCAGGTCATGGTATTGGAACTGCAACACATGCTGGGAAGTTAATATCGATGGCGATAAATGGACAACAAGATGGATTTAACACTATGGCAAGTATTCCAATCAAATCCTTTCCTGGCGGGGCAAGGTACAAAAGCCCCTTGCTCATACTTGCCATGAGCTGGTATGCGCTGCGAGATAAACTAGGGATTTAATTTGAGAACCTAGTTTGCAAGCTTGCTAAATTGACTCTAAAAATCAGGTAACTTCTTCTCTTTGAGAAACACGAAGGCATTTGTTTCAGTGTTTTACAAAATATAACTAGCATATCATTTCAAAAATGGGGGTTTTTTTCTGTCAGACCACTCTCTCGTAGCAGCGATGCAGCAAAAATAAAGAGTGCATTAGCAATACTTAACCTGGAACAAAATCTAAGATACTATCGATCATAGCCTGGGTTCCTTGCGAGAATTCGAGACTGCAGGGATAGGTTTTGTTTTTTAAAACAGTATCACTGAATGCTTCGATTTGGTTTACGTAGTGGGAAACACCAGGATAAATAAAAACTTTTTCTGTTCCATCATTCATACGCTGAATAATTTTTGCTTGATCATAAACCAACGGGTTAAAAGGCGCTGTCAGTTTTATAAAGCCATCCGTTCCATGGAACGTAACTTCTTGTCGCGGAGCCATTCTCATTGATGTAATGCTTGTAAATTTAAATTTTGGAAAATCGAATGCGGCTAGCGCCCATACATCTACGCCATTTTCATATTTTATATCAGCATATTTTAAGGCTAATGGTTCTTGACCTGTGACAAATCTAACTGAGCCTAAAGTATAAACTCCTATATCCGGCAAACCTCCTCCACCCATTTCGGAATTATTACGAATATTTTCAAGGTCCGCTTTGTTGTTATAACTGAAGACCGAGTCAACTTGAGTTAACTCTCCTAGTACACCCGACTCAACAATCTCTTTCGCCTTTTGCCACTGCGGATGGTGCACAATCATATAAGCTTCAGCCACTAATAAACCCGTGTCGTTTCTCAGGTTTATTAACTCATTTATTTCTCCAGCTTTCATCGCTATTGGTTTTTCGCATAGGACGTGTTTTCCAGATTTAATTGCCCGAATTGTCCAGTCAACATGCATGGTATTAGGTAAAGGAATGTAAACAGCGTCTATTGTACCGTCTGCCAACAGTTCATTATAATCTCCGAAAACTTCTATTTCAGGTTCAAGCTGGGCAAATGCGGCTGCCTTTACTTTCGAACTAGAGGCTAGAGCTTTAAAACTATTATTTCTGGCTAATTGAATTGCTGGGGTTAATTGTTCTAATGCAAATTTTGATGCTCCTAAAACACCCCACCTTAAATAGTCCATTTTTGTCTCCAAAGCCTTTCAGTTATAAACTTGAATTTATTTCAGAGTAAAGTTCGATAACTACTCAGAAAGTATACCCTTTTCCAAAGCCATCTCACGCATTTTTTCCTGTAATTTTTCAAAAGCACGAACCTCAATTTGCCTTACACGCTCTCTACTTATTCAATAAGTTTCACTCAACTCTTCAAGGGTTTGCACCTCATCAACCAGCCGTCTTTGCGTTAAAATGTCTCTTTCTCGTTCATTTAACCCATGCATCGCAGAATTGAGCATATCACGTCGCAAGGATAATTCGTCTTTCAATTCATAGTCAGAAGCTTGATCAGCATCTTCATCTTCCAACCAATCTTGCCATTCCATTGAACTCTCACCATCAGCACTAATCATAGCGTTAAGTGATGCGTCACCTCCAGATAGTCTGCGGTTCATTGAAACTACTTCAGTCTCAGAAACGCCCAAGTCACTGGCAATTTTTGTGACATTATCGGGATGCATATCTCCTTCATCTAAGGCACCAATTTTGGATTTAGCTTTTCGCAAATTAAAAAATAGTTTTTTTTGCGCACTAGTTGTACCCATTTTTACCAAAGACCAACTTCTGAGAATGTATTCTTGAATACTTGCCCGTATCCACCACATGGCATAGGTCGCAAGGCGAAAACCTTTTTCCGGATCAAAACGTTTTACCGCCTGCATAAGCCCAACATTGGCTTCTGAAATAACTTCAGCCTGAGGTAGTCCATATCCGCGATAACCCATTGCTATCTTAGCAGCCAATCTTAGGTGTGATGTCACCATTTGATGAGCAGCATCAGAATCCTGTTCCT
>JAQWIK010000067.1 GCA_029248915.1 Paracoccaceae bacterium
ATGTCTATTTCTTTTTCAGGGCCTTCTAAGTACTGGAGATAAAGATCATCTCTGCACAGCAGTGCTCCTGTTATATTATTTTTGTCATTATTATATCTAGATTTTATCAAAATATGGTCTAGGTCACCTTCACTAAACCCAAATGGCGTGGAGGCGTAAATGATATGTTTTATATTTGTTGTCAAAGGACCTCGAATGGGCTGATCAAATTATGAATATATTTCTTAATAACACATTTTGATTATTTAGTACATTATTTTGAAAGCAAGCAGCAAAGGTAAGTTAGCTAACATATCTATTTAAGGCTTCGGCGATTTTTGATTATATGCTATGGCATAAATTCAAAAAAACCTTCTAAAACAAATTGTACTGAAAGTGCAGCCAATAGCATTCCCAATAGGCGTGTAAGGACATCAATACCTGTTTTACCCAATAAACGCTCTAAACCAGAGGCAGTAGAAAAAAAGACAAATAAACTCAGCAACACTAATGTTGAAACAATTCCAGCTGATGCAATACCGATCAGTCCTGGTTTTGCTCCCGCAATCAAAATTACTGTGGCTATAGCCCCAGGACCTGTGATAATTGGAATTGCTAAAGGGAAAACTGAAGGATCATCGACAATTTTATCTTCTGTTTGATTTTCGCGTCGCTTGGACCGTCTCTGGAACAGCATATCAAGTGCAGTTAAGAATAACAAAATTCCTCCGGCAACTCGAAAAGCTGCCATAGAAATTCCAATGAATCCCAAAACTGTCTCTCCAAATAAAATGAATAGAGATATAACAAAGCCGGAAACGGCTATGGCGCGTATGGCAATTTTTTGCCTAAGCTTTTTGTCCATTCCTTGGGTGATAGCCACGAAAATAGGGGTAATTCCAATAGGATCAATGATTACAAATAAAGCTACAAAGGAGGTTATTAGAAAGTCTAATTCCATAAAGGTGGTATTTCCCAAATTTTAGTGCAACGGTTATCTTGAAAAGTTTTAAAAGCCAAATCAAATTTGCGAGAATCAATTCATGTGTTAGCGTTAGCGGGCAGTATAACTCACAACTATTTTTTGTGAAAAGGCACACCACATGCCCGAAATAAGTTCTAAGATATCATCTTATGAAATACATAATGGCACTTTGCGTGAACCTATCCCTAAAAACCTACTGGGTAATGCTGTCCTTGATCGGATGGGCGATTTTGAGGCCGGAAGTTACCAGAGCTTCGTTCTGACATATACAGCCGGTCGTTTTGGCATAGATGACAGTGGTAGCATTAGGGTTGTGTTTCGGTTTGCAACAGACCAGACAAACCCGCAGTTTGATGATCCTAAAGCACCAGGATTCACAGAAATTTTTGCTTCTAACAATGCGGTTCTTGAAGCTCGTTTTGATCCCAAGGGTAACATCCGCCCATGGGATCGCACACTGCAGATCAAAGTTGTTAAAGGGTTTATGAAAGAGGGTGACACGATAACTGTACGTTTTGGTGTAACTGATCATGGAGGCGCTGGTATGCGCCTGCAAACCTTTTGTGAAAGTAAGTACGAATTTCGGGTATTGGTTGATCCAATTGCTACCTACAATTTTCAGACTCTGCCGGCCCAGCCAGCTATTTCGATTGTTCCTGGCGCACCTAAGACTTGGGTTGCTGTCGTGCCTTCGACGATTACTACTGGCGAACCTTTCTCACTCAAGATTAAAGCAGAGGATACTTGGGGAAACCCAACGAATAAGGCGAGTATGCGGTTCATAGCTAAGAGCAACTGGCCGATTGAAAACTTGCCCGAATTCATTGAATTTAATGCAGGCGATTTCTCCACTGAAATCGGTGGCCTTATTACAACCAGAACTGGACCATTGGAAATTTTGCTTTGCGCAAAAGACGGATCATTAGTTGCTTCTTCCAATCCAACTATTGTTTCTGATACCCCGGCCTTTAAAAGCTATTGGGGTGACTTGCACGGTCAATCAGATGAAACCTTGGGCACCAACAGCGCTACCGATTATTTTGCCTTTGGACGTGATCTAGCATTTTTGGATGCCTGTGCCCACCAGGGCAATGACTTCCAAATGACAGATACTTTCTGGAAAGATCTAAATCGGGTTACGTCCCACTTTAACCAGGATGGTCGATACGTGACCCTGCCAGGTTATGAATGGTCTGGAAATACGGCTCTGGGTGGAGACCGCAATGTTTATTTTCCAGTTGAAGGACGTACAATGCGGCGCTCTTCGCACGCACTTATCGAGGATCAGAGTGACCTTGATACTGATTGTCATACGGCAGGTGATCTTTTCGAAGCGTTTGCTGATAATAAGGAGTGGGATGTTATCTGTTTTGCTCACTGTGGTGGTCGGTATGCCGATATCACAAAAGCGCATGACGGTCGGTTTGAAAAATCCGTCGAAGTGCATTCGGCTTGGGGCACATTCGAGTGGATAGTGGAGGATGCCTTTAAAAACGGATATAGGGTTGGAATTATTGGTAACTCAGATGGCCATAAAGGACGGCCGGGAGCGAGTTACCCTGGAGCTGGCTGGTTTGGAGCGGTTGGAGGTTTGACCTGTTTTCTTATGTCTGAGCTGACACGCAGTAGCTTAATTGATTGTATTAATGCTCGTCACCATTACGCAACGACTGGAGGCCCAAGTGGGCGAATGCGTTTAGAGGTGTCGATGTCATTTGATGAACCTGCAACGCATTGCTTGGATGATCCCTTGTTGAAAAAAAATTATAAAACTAAACAATGCTCTGAGGCGATGATGGGCGATATTGTTCTTCTATCTGAGGGTGCAGCCCATCTGAAAGTAAGTGTCGAAGCGGCAGCACCAGTTTGCACCATTGATATCTTCAACGGTGTTGATCATTTGGAATGCTATCGTCCTTATGCGGAAAGTGACCTCGGTGATCGTATTACTGTCTTATGGGAAGGCGCAGAATACCGTGGTCGTTTTCGTGCTGTATCGTGGGATGGATCGGCTTTTTTTGACGAGGCTACCACTGCCTCAGTGGTTCCAGTAAATTTTTTCAACCGAGACAAAAAAATTGATATGCGCAGCGGTTCTGAACTTAGTTGGCAGTCGGTTACAACTGGGAATTTTGCTGGTTTCACCGCAAAGTTAAAAGACAGTAAGTCAGGAAGTATTACGCTAAAGACGCCACTGATTAACGAGAGCGTAAAATTGATTGATATCGGGTATGAAGGCAAGGTACTTGATGCCTCGGACATCTTACCTCGTCGTATCCAAATGTTTCGATTACCCGACAAAAACCCACATAAGTCGGTAACTATTAAACGAAAACTTGAACCACAGATGGGAAAGGATAACCCCTTCTATGTTCGTATTACATTGGAAGATGGGACACAGGCCTGGTCAAGTCCCATCTATATTCTGCGCGAAATTGAGAATTAGAAATTTGTAGTAAATTAATCCAGTTTTAAACTACCAGAGTATAAAGGTTTATAATTAAATGACCGGATTATTCATTTTCTTCTCCCTGTTAACTTAAGCTCTCACTTTAAGGTGAGGGCTTTTTTTTATTCCATCTCGAGGTGGAAGTTTTATTAGTGGAATTTAACTGATTACGTCGGGTAAATATTGTTAAAATAAATGAAATAATGTTTTTTTGGTTTACCAATATAACCTAAAATAAACTGATTATATCATCTGGAGAAAAAAATTATGATTGTAATGCTGACCCAAGATCTTTCTAAGGGCTTTGTTTCATGGAAAGAAATGTATTTTGAAAATAAGGATGCTCTAGAGGCTCTAGGAGGTAAGTTAATCTTTGCAGGCCCGCACAAAGATGATGATAACAAGATGGTGGTTTTAATTGATTTTGACTCCCCTGAGGCAATGAAGGCATTTGCTACTGATGAAGAGTTGAAAGCGAAACGTGTGGCAGCTGGAGCTATTTTAGAGTCAAATGTCGTAACTGTTATGGGTGATGAATCTTTTACGAGTTAATCGCCATAAAAAGTTTGGAAGTTATTAAAAAAGCTTGGACTGATAAGATTGGGCTTTTTCATTTTCTGATTAATTTTTATCGAATGTTACCAAAGTTATCGTAAGCTTGATGTGCTCTACATAAGAGGAAAAAATTTAAAAGTTTACGGCCTTCATCTCCGCAG
>JAQWIK010000068.1 GCA_029248915.1 Paracoccaceae bacterium
TTAATTTCTGTACGTGGTGGACTTTATGCCCTAAATATAGAGCCTCAAGCATTCCATATAGTGCTAAAGAATGTGTTAGATCGCCAAATATCAGATAGTTTTCATTGTTTCTTTGGAATGAATTGATAACTTCGAATGATCTAATCCAGCTTTGGGAGGTTCTTAAAACAGATTTAGGTTCTTTTGATGTTCCACCAGTTTTAGTTCTAAAAACGCCTATAGTTTCAGAGCTGTCACTTTCTACCTCTTCTAAATCTAACATGAGTGGGCACTTGCCTTCAGAAATCTTTCTAATAAATTTTGCTATTGGTAAATGTTTCGACATAGCTTCTGTGAAATTACATGACTTCACTTGTAAACTTGAATAACGAGCGTCTTGATTCCATCTAATTAAATCAGCCAATTTTACCACCAGGAACTTTTATTGAGACTAGAGCAGATAAACTTTAAAAATATATATACATGTAACGTTGAATTTTCCAATTTTTAACGCAACTATAATCATAACTGACCTTGGAAAATCTAAAAACACAGCTTATTATATAAAACTGACAAACTTTTAAACTATGGAGTTAGGCCGATTAATCGCATCGTGGGAATTTCTAATCTTAAAAGATCTGCTGAAAAAGTTATGCGTTTGGATCGTATGGGCTCAATGCATCAGTCCAGGCTTTCTTTTTTAAGACAGTTTTTAAGAAGAGCTTCAAACGAAAACTGGAAGTTTAACAGAGACCTATTTGAAATAAATGCTAATGGTGTGGGAAGAGCACTATATAGGCTCAGCACACCATTACGCGATTACACGCTAATATGCTTTTCCCATGATCTGCCTGATGAAAAGCGCAGTGATCGTGTCATAGCCTCAGCGTGGGACGCTACATTTACTCTTTACGATGGAAGGCCCACACTTGACGACCTAGAAAGATTAGAAAAACATGTGCCCTATCAAGAAGAAGGTCGCCTAACGCAAAATGAATTGTGCCTATCTCGGGCAAACCGTTCGGTTAGGCTGTGGGATTATGTTTTAAACTGTCTTTCAAATGGTAATCAGCCCGACTTAGATCGCGTCAGAGATGTTGGGTATTTGATGCGTACTACAGCAGTATATGGATCAGGCAAATTTGGTTCGGCCGACCGCAGGGTTGTAGAAAATCGCGAGGAGGCAAACTCCCCTTTCCAACTTGAAATGATGACCGTTTATTTAATCCGAACATTCGTAATGGATTTAATTGAGCATTTAGCAAAAATTAAAAACCCAGACACAGCAGTTAAACTTGATAGCTTTATCAGACGTTCTTTTGGAGTTGGGAATTCAACTGGACTCGGAATGGCGCCATTTTTAGTCAACCATCCTAGGTTAATTCATAATTGGTTCGAGGCAAAAGAAAACGCTATTGCTACTGTCAAAAACGTTCAATCTGCTACTCAGGCTGAAGTTTCTAAGTTCAAAGAACTAGTATCAAGATTAAAACCACATTTAAAAGCTTGGCAGTCTGAACATCCTATACAAATTGAGAAAAACTTAGTGTTAGGGCAAGATATCAAAAAACTAGAAAGTAAATTGAAAGACTTTAGTTTTGGCATTTATTTCCCTTGGAAACTTTTGTGCGATTGGTCAGAGACAGAACTAAGCATCGAAGGTCAGGAGATGTTAAACTCCCTTATTCTAGAACCATATGGGTGTCTTGTAGATAATTTTGGTGATCAAATGTCTTGTGACGAGGCAACACTATTTCCAATAGACGGCGAAATGACTATCGCAAATGTAAAATCAACTATCGAGAAATACTATAGCTGGGCTTTAGAAATTGATTGGCTAGATCCAAGCAGTGATGCTCGAGCATGGTATACTTCAGAAGAGAAATTAGAACCACGGCTAGGTGAGCGCTATGAGATGCCAGAATTAAATGACTATGAACAAGCACTCCAGCCAGGTCGTGATGTAGCTAGGGCATACAAAGATCTGTGTGAACCTGAACCAACAAATACCTTAGCTAATTTTTTAAAGACACACCCTGAACATAGGCACATTATAAGACGCTGTCTCACTTGCAGTGAATTACCATTTTCAGAAATAAGAGATAACACAATAGATAGCTCTATGTTGCCCATTGATATGTTGAGAGCAAAGTTGTCATTTTTCGGCGCTTGTCATTTCGATCCACGCTCCGATAGATGGGTAAGGATTAATATGTTTAAAGGTGCGCCATTTCCGGACGAATTATCCTCTGGAAGTGACCCAGAAAATTGGATTTGGGCCCCTTGAGAAAGGAAATTGAACTTTCTCTTAACGAATATGAAACTCTTCTCAACAAGGCTGCAGTAGGCTCAGGTTTACCATGGGGGGTTGCTGAAGATGCTGCCGCTTGTGGGGCTTGGTTTATGTCTTTTGGGGTGAATGAACTCGACACTTGGATTGCCCAATTAAATGATAATTCTTTTTGGATAAATTATTGTAAGAAAATAGATCAACCTAATAGTAACGAATTGGATAATGTATTTGATTTAGCAGCTTCGGTCTATGTCAATCCTGATACCAGAGTAAAATTGAATAAATATGAGTGGAATGGACAAGCTTTAATAGTTGATGGAAAAATGCAGTTACCATCATTTCGTGCTTGCCTGAGTGAACAACAGTTAAAGAAACTAAACGAACGAGCAAACAAAACTTATGCACCCGCTACTGATGAAAGCAGACTTAGTGGAGCAGGCGCTGGCCTGTCAGATAATGATTAATTTTGAGTTCGTTAAAATTAAGCCAAACTAAGTAGCTAAGCGACACGTTTTTTTATTGGGGCCCACAAAGTTTTATTTGTTGCATAAAGTAGCGCAGATAAAAGAATTAAAAATAAAACTGCACGAAATCCAACATGTTTCCTAGCCATCATTTTTGGCTCAGCGGCCCAGGTTAAAAACGCCGCCACATCCATTGCTTCATACTTAAGTTCATTAGAGTGCCCATCATCAAAATCCACATCTTCGCCGTACAAAGGCGGCGCCATCGCTATCCAGCGGCCAGGATACGCAGTATTTTCATAAAACACTGTACCGAACTCTTCCTTCTCTTCTCCAGTATATCCAGCAAGCAATGATGCTATATACTCAGCTCCACCCATTCCTTTTACAAACTGGTTTATACCCGTTCCCATAGGACCGTGAAAACCAGCTCTCGCCTTCGCCATTAAAGAAAGGTCAGGAGCGCCTGCATCGACCACTTCTGGGAAATGATCAGTTGGAATTGCAGGACGATAATCGTCTAGATCAGCATCAAAAATTTCATAGTTTTCTGCATATGCCCTGACCTGGTCTTCAGAGTAACCTAAACCGCCTTCATCCCCAAGCGTTCGCAAAGGAACATACTTTAACCCGTGGCAGGCCGAACATATTTCAGTGTAAACTTTTAAACCTCTTTGAAGTTGGTTTTGATCAAACGATCCAAGAGGGCCTTCAAACGAAAATTTATAATCTTTTATATATTGATCACCGCCACCGGCGGCAAAACCATAGTTTGCCGTCATGACGATTATAACGAACACACTTAATAAAGATTTTCCCAACAACATATTATTAATCATCCTTTGCTTACTCAGCAGGCACTTCAGCTGGACCAGGTTGTAATTTATCATTTTTAGCATGAGCCTTATTAAAATCTTCCTCGATTGTTTTTGGTTGAGGCAAAGGTTTCTCGAGCACACCTAGTAATGGTAAAATTATTAAAAAGTATGCAAACCAATAAGCCGATGCGATTAAGGAAAGCGACGCGTATGGTTCGGCCGCAGGCATTGCACCAAGCCACATTAAAAAGAAAAAATCGAACACTAGAATTGCAAACCAAAGTTTTAACATAGGTCTATATCTCGCCGACCTAATCGATGAGGTGTCAAGCCATGGTGCTAACGCCATGACAAGGATTGCACCAAACATTGCTAAAACTCCAAAGAACTTGGCGTCAATGATACCACCAGTGAAAAAGCTAACTAACTGGACAACCCAAACATCAGCGGTGAATGCTCTTAAAATTGCGTAGAAGGGTAAAAAGTACCATTCCGGAACAATATGAGCGGGTGTAGCTAATGGGTTTGCCTCAACATAATTATCGGGGTGACCTAAATAGTTAGGCATAAATCCTACGACAGCAAAGAATACCGTCAATATAACAGCCAAAGCAAACAGATCTTTTATCACAAAATATGGCCAAAAGGGCACTGTGTCTTTTTCTGCATCCTCTTTTGACGTTCGCCTTACCTCGACACCGGTAGGATTGTTGTTGCCCGTCGTATGAAAAGCCCAGATATGAACAATCACCAATCCCGCAATAAGAAAAGGAAATAAATAGTGCAAACTGAAAAACCTATTCAACGTGGCATTATCTACAGCTGGTCCGCCGAGTAAGAGAGTTTGTAGAGCGTCTCCAATAAAGGGAACAGCGCCGAAGAGACCAGTTATAACGGTAGCGCCCCAAAACGACATTTGGCCCCATGGTAAGACATATCCCATGAAAGCTGTGCCCATCATTAATAGATATATCAACATACCAATGATCCATGTCACTTCCCGTGGTGCCTTGTAGGAGCCATAATATAATCCCCTAAAAATATGAGCATATACAGCGATAAAAAATAAAGACGCACCGTTTGCATGCAAATAACGCAACATGTGTCCCCCGTTAACGTTCCGCATTATATGTTCAACACTGGCAAAAGCTTCGTCCACGTGAGGCGTGTAATGCATTGCCAAAACTATTCCAGTAATAATCTGCAACGCTAAGCAGAAAGTTAACACTATACCCCAAATCCACATCCAATTTAGGTTTTTTGGAGTGGGTAACATAAGGGTATCGTACAGTAGTCCCACTATGGGAAGTCTACTATGTAACCACTTCTCACCTTTTGAACCTGGTTCGTAATGGTCGTGTGGAATTCCTGCCATTGCTTTAACTCCTTATCCTAACTTAATCGTACTATCGTCTACAAAGACTGCTTGAGGTACTGCTAAATTTTCAGGTGCTGGACCTTTTCTAATTCTACCTGAAGTATCGTAGTGAGATCCGTGGCAGGGGCAAAACCATCCGTTAAATTCCCCTGCTCCATCGCCTAACGGTACACATCCTAGATGGGTACAGACACCCATCATCACCAACCATTCTCCACTGTCATCTAAACTTCTGTTTTGATCATCAGCCGAAGCTTCTGCAATATTTTCATTCCGAGCTGAGTTATCTAATAATTCATCAAGGTTAACATCTTTTGCTGCATTAATCTCAGTCTCTGTTCGACGACGTATGAATACAGGTTTTCCAAGCCACTTAACTGTTAATTGTGTTCCTGGTTCAACATCGGATACATCAACTCTAATTGAAGATAAGGCTTTAACGTCGGCAGATGGGTTCATCTGGTTAATAAGAGGCCAGACAGCAGCCCCAGTACCTACAGCCGCCACTCCACCAGTTGCATAAAATAGGAAGTCTCTTCGAGTACCTT
>JAQWIK010000069.1 GCA_029248915.1 Paracoccaceae bacterium
TAAAGATTTGCGCTCTCCAAAACCCACCCTCGCCAAATGAGCTTCTGAGTAAAGGCTATAGAATCAATGATATCAAGGGTTCAGCCCATGCATCACACAAAACGCACGCCTGTATCTCCCTGAAACAACGCAGTTATTCACGCAATTATGGGCTAGTTTGCAATCCGGGGAAGCAGATGGCGGAGGAGGTGGGATTCGAACCCACGGTAGACTTTCACCTACGTCGGTTTTCAAGACCGGTGCATTCAACCACTCTGCCACTCCTCCGACAACGATGGAAGTATTGGGTTTCTATGATGTTATCAAGAGGTTAAGTGAAAAAAAAATTACTGCTTTAAAGGTTGGATACTTAACTCTTTGATACATCGGCAACATTTTCGGCAATAGCCTTTGCAAATTGACTCCCGTTGACCAATTTGTATGAATACAAATATGACTGAAGTACTGATCTTTCTGGCACTGGCTGTATTTGTAGCAGTATTGATGCGAAAGAAGCGGCATAGACCAAATAAACGTTTTATACCGAAGCCCATAAGCAGGTCATTTAGCAGAAATCCTAGTAATAAAGGGAAGCCCAAAAATATTGGGTAGTCAACTTATGGCTAGATTATCTTTTTATTTCCTATTCCTTTTGTGTGTTTTTAGTGGGCCTTCCCTATCTAAAAACTATCAACTTTCCCAGGATACAAATGTTAAGTTTAATTATTTTGTTGCTGGTCTACCACTTGAGGGGGGGTTTAGAGTCGTTGAGAGTAAATTCGATATTAATTTTCAGTATCCCTTTAAATCTATTTTTTCTGTGAAGTTTGATTTGATGCAAAGCAATGCAGGTTTTCCACTTGCGACTAAAGCAATGAAAAAGGTGTTAGATGCTTATAGATTTCCCTCAGTAGCGTTTGAAAGCGGCTCTGTGAAATTTAAAGATGAAAGTTTTCAGATAGTAGGGCTTTTAAAAATTAGAAATGTATCAAAGCCAGTAAATTTAATTGTAACCGTTTTAGAAAATTATAGCTCAGATAGTGAGACAATTCGTTTTTCTATCCGAGCAAGTTTCAATCGGCGTCAATTTGGTGCTGACGGTTATTATCCGTTAGTGAGTGACACAATTATAATTGAAGATGTTTTAACAATAAATAAATCCCAATAATAAAGGGAAAGCTAATAGAAAGAATGAAGAATGAGAAAAATATATATCGCTGGTCCTTTATTTAACGCGCACGAAAGGGATTATCTTGAGAAAATCGCGCTTGAGTTAGAAAATAACGGATATGAATGCTTCCTTCCTCATAGAGACCAAACTGGAATTCCTGACGACCAAGTAGCGCAACATACTATGACGCTAAAAACTAGAGATAAAATTTTTAATAACGATCTGAACGCGCTGGAAGCGTCTGATATTACTGTAGCGCTATTAACTGGTCAGGATATAGATTCTGGCACTTCTGCAGAAATTGGTTTTACTTATGCAAACAAAAAACCAGTAGTTGCCATTAAGGCATCAGAAACTCGTATCAGAAATTTGTTTGTTGAAGGTATGGTTTCGATTGCTATTGATGATATTGATCAGCTTGTTGGTGCTGTATCAAAAGTTTAACTCTGCAAGTAATAGTTAGTTAAAGTTTCTGAGCGGCAGAAAACATATTAATAAAAATTATTTAGATTTTCAGCATCAAGATCTTTTCACAATGCGGTTGACCGGTTAAGATAATTTTATGAAAGAAGGTTTGGTTAATTTATTTTAATTTAAATTCTGTAACAGCCATTTATGATTGGAATGTATTTTGTTACTTAGTACAAGGCTAATTGGAAAATTTTTAATAGTATTGGGTTTGGTTGGTATTGTTGCTGGATGTAATCCTCTAACAAAGAAAACAAAATCAGATAAGACCCTTACAAATATTACTTTAGACGAAAAGCCTGAGATTTTGGATATGTCAGCGTCTGTCATCTGGAACGGTGAACAGACACTTGGTGGAAATTGGGTTTCACACCCAAGTGTCGATAGCCCTGAAAGGGTATCAATTAAAAATATTTCCAACGGAAAATCAATCATAGGGGCTGTTTTTCAGCAAACAAAAAAAATCAAAACTGAACCTGCTGTGATATCGTCTGATGCAGCCAGAGCGTTAGATATCGTTAAAAATGAACTAACAAAAGTCCAGATAATTGCTATTAGAGTAACCGAAGAAACTTCACCAACCCCAAATAACGTTGAAGCTTCTACAAAAAACAGCGCTGCTGCCGAAACAAAGCTTTCGAAGCCTTTCATTCAAGTGGGAATATTTGGTGTCCAAGATAATGCTAAGAAGACAAAAGACCAAATGCTGCAACTTAATATGCAAGCAAATATTTCTAACTTCCAAATTAAAGAAAAACCTTACTGGCGAGTTGTTGTGGGACCTGCCACATCGTCGGATAGTAGAAAAAACATGTTAAAAACAATAAAATCAGCTGGATTTTCGGATGCTTATTTTGTCACCAATTAAAGTGCTAATCAGTGCCGCATTTCTCAGTATGTGCGTATTTTCAGCGGCATATTCTTTCGACACCAAAGCTAGAGCAGCATACCTAATTGATCAGACCTCGGGTGCTGTTCTTCTATCTAAAAATTCTGATTTACCATTGCCGCCAGCCTCGATGTCAAAACTTATGACTTTATACATGACATTTGAGTTTATTAAGGCTGGAAAACTCAGCTTAGATGAAAAATTACCAGTATCAAAAACTGCAGCAAATTATACTGGTTCAACAATGTTTTTAAACCCGACCGATCGCGTTGCAGTTTTAGATTTAATACGTGGGATAATTGTTCTTTCTGGAAATGATGCTTGTGCCGTTCTTGCCGAAGCACTTTCACCTGATGGAACAGAAGCAGGCTTTGCAAAACTTATGACACAAAGGGCAAAGCAAATAGGCCTTGAAAACTCTACTTTTAAAAATTCCAATGGATGGCCCGCGAATGGCCACCTAATGAGCGTTCGTGACCTCGGGATCCTTGCCCAAAAGTTGATTACAGATTTTCCAGAATACTATCCAATGTTTGCCGAACAGACTTATAAATTTGACGGTCGTGCACCTGCAAATACTAGAAATAGAAATCCCCTGTTAGGTTTAGGAATAGGGGCAGACGGATTAAAAACCGGCCATACAAAAGAAGCTGGGTATGGGTTAGTTGGATCAGCAGAACAAGATGGGCGAAGAATAATTTTTGTCTTATCGGGTTTGAATAATTTGGAAGACCGAGCACAAGAGGCTGAAACTATAGTCAATTGGGCGTTTCGGCAATTTACGATGGAAAAATTTGCCACAGACGGCTCAGAGATCGGAAAAGAAAAAGTTTGGAATGGAAAATCGAGAGACGTAAGCTTAGTCTTGGAAAACGACCTAAATGTCATGATACCCGTTTTGTCTTCAAGCAAACCTATTTTCTCAATTGAATACGTTGGACCAATCAAAGCCCCTATCAAAAAAGGAGATAAAATAGCCGAACTTTTGATAAAATCAGAAGATTTACCAGAAACACGCCACTCTCTTCTCGCAGGAAATAGTGTTCCCCGAGGTGGTTTTTTCGTACAGGTAAGGACAGCAGGCCAATATTTAGTTAATATGCTCTTCGCTGATGCTGAGGAAAGTTTGTGAAGGAAAAAGGTTACTTCATTTCGTTTGAAGGAATTGATGGGTCAGGTAAATCGACGCAAATTCAAAAGTTAGCCAGATTCTTAGAAACCCTAGGATTTGATGTAATTATAACCCGAGAACCAGGTGGGTCTGTCGGCGCCGAAGAAATAAGAAACCTTCTTCTACAGGGAAATGTAGACAGATGGTCCGCAGAAACAGAGATCCTTCTCTTTACGGCTGCTCGGAGAGACCACCTAGAGCGCATTATCCTACCTGCTATGGAAGACGATAAAATTGTAATTTGTGACAGGTTCACAGACAGCACAAGAATGTATCAGGGTATGCGAGGACCAAATCTACGGAATTTGGTAGATATGCTGAATGAAAAAATCATTAATTGCGATCCTGATCTTACGATAGTAATTGATATTGATCCGCAAATTAGCCTTAAAAGGGCAAAATCTCGAGAAACCGTTGAAGAACGGTTTGAAGACTTTGGCGTCGAAATGCAGTTAAACATGCGACATGGCTTTATCGAACTCGCAAAAGAATTCAGTAATCGAATAGAAGTGGTGAATGGTCAGCAATCAGTAGACGATCTTGCTAAAGATATTTGTTCAATAGTAAAAGCTAAGTTGTCATGAGTGAAAATAATTTGATTTTGTCAGATCAAATTGAAGGATATCCTCACCCTAAAGTTACTGAGACCTTATTTGGCCATCACGTTGCCGAACAAGAATTTTTAAACTGCTATAATTCAGGAAAGCTTCATCACAGTTGGCTAATAACAGGAATAAAGGGAATTGGAAAAGCGACTTTTGCTTGGCGAATGGCAAAGTTTTTACTAACTCAACCCATTGATAGTGCAAATAAAAATGGGCTTTTTGATAATTCTGTAGAAAATCAACCTAGTGAAGATGAGAAACTTAAAAAGATTATAACAGCCAAAATTCTTGCAGAATCTGAGCCAAGGCTTTCAGTTATCAGGAAAAGCTTTGACGAAAAAAGAAAAGTTTTTAGGTCAAGCATTCGAGTAGATGAGGTAAGAAAGTTAAAAACTTTTTTTTCTCTTTCAGTTAGCGATGGTGGCGGTCGGGTTGCAATAATTGACTGTGCGGACGATATGAATATTAACGCAGCAAACGCGTTACTCAAAACTCTGGAAGAGCCTCCCAAAAATACTGTATTTCTTATTGTAAGCCATAATCCTCAAAGTTTACTTCCAACTATAAAATCACGCTGCCGTGAATTACGGCTCAGCAACCTCAAAAAAAGTGATCTGATGAGTGCCTTGGGGCAGATCAATTTAACAATCCCTGAAAATGACAGTGCGATCTTTTCGCTATTGGGCGCTGGCTCTGTAGGAAATTCTATCAGATTATTGGAACATGAAGGTGCCAACTTATATCGCAAGCTACTGTCGCTGCTAAATCAGCTACCAAATCTTAACGGCTTTGAAATTGAGAAATTTATTGGAACATTTTCAGGTAATAAAAACAGGAGCCGCCTAGAGCTCTTTGTTGAACTCCTAAACATGGCGGTCGCTCGCATTTCGAAAGCTGGGATTACAGGACACAGTTCATCCGATCAAATTCTTGAGGATGAAAAAGAGATTTTTGTAAAACTATGTCCAAATCCCAATTTTTCTGCGAAATGGGCAGAATTAGCTCAAACTCAGTCAGAAAGACTGAAAC
>JAQWIK010000070.1 GCA_029248915.1 Paracoccaceae bacterium
CCTTATGATCATAGTCGACGACAGCAATTTAGATTTTTCCAGTAATTTGATAACGTCTTTAAAAGGGCGAGGTGTCGAATGTGCATTATTTCCTTCAAAAAGTGACAGCTATTCAAATCTTAGTGAAAAAATTTACCTTTCATTTAAATCAAAGGACTATGACCTGAAAGCAGACAAAGAACTCATTCCTTTTCTGAAAAGTAACGGTTTTAAAAAAGCGGCATTACTTGTTTTAGGTTCTAATATTTTTGAAGTTGAAAAACATTTAAATGGGGCAATTACTGTAATGAAAGTTCCTGGTTTAGTTGGGGCCCCCAAACAACAGGTTAATTTCTTTTTGCATTATTTTATAGAACAAGTGGTACAGAATATACCTAATCTACCTTGTGGTGATGAGCAGTCGGTAAAGTTGAACTCTCTTATCAGAAAAATCTCAACTACAGATGCTACGGTTTTAGTAAATGGACCCACGGGTACTGGAAAAGAGGTGATTTCAAATTTAATTCACCACTTTTCAAATCGAAGGGAAGAGGCTTTCGTGGCTGTAAATTGTGCGGCAATTCCAGATCAAATGTTGGAGTCGATGCTGTTTGGGCATGAAAAAGGTGCTTTTACTGGTGCAGTCCAACCTAATAAGGGTTTGTTGAGAGCTGCTGATAAAGGAACAGTTTTATTAGATGAAATTTCAGAAATGCCGATTGCATTGCAGGCTAAGCTACTGCGAGTAATTCAAGAGAAAAGAGTTATGCCAATCGGTAGCAGTCAAGAAGTTGAGGTTAATGTTAGAATTATAGCAACAACAAATAGGAATATGCTTGAGGAAGTAAAATTAGGGCGGTTTAGGGAAGACCTTTTTTATCGCCTAAATGTTTTTCCTTTGAATACATTAAAGTTGTCTGATCGAAAAGATGATATACCCACTATTGTAGCTAATATGCTCTTCAATATGGAAATTGATAATGAGATAAAAACAAAAATTTCTTTGGATGCCTTGAATGACTTAGAAGAGTATCATTGGCCTGGAAACGTCAGAGAGCTTCACAATGTGATCCAAAGGGCAAAAATTCTCTGTTTAAATGGTGAGATACTTCCATCCGATTTAATTTTTGACAGTATAGAAACTGGGCAAGCTACTAATACTGCAGAAGTACTGGCCGCTAAATTTCAAAATACAGCTACAGATGAGGTCGCACTATGAAAATTACAGCGTCTAATACCCAACTTATTCAACCAAAAGTAAGCCCCATTAATAATAATAATGTTGCTGAAGGTGTATTGAAATTAGATGATAAAAATACACCGAGTTTTTCTGAAAGACTTAGCTCCGGATTGGATCAGGTTGCCAATTCTCAAAATGAAGCAGCTAAGTTAGCAAAAAACTTTGAACTTGGAGCTGAAAACGATCTGGCCCGAGTAATGGTTGGTCAACAAGTAAGTTCACTTGCTTTCCAGCTTACTTTGAACGTGAGAAATAAAGCATTAAGCGCATATAAAGATATAATGAATATGCCGGTATAATAGGGTAAGTTATGGCAAATGTAGAGCAATTTCAAAACGAAGCACCATTAGTAACTCAAAGCACTGGGTTTTTGGCGACTTCAAACAATGCAGTAGCACGCATTCGAGAAGCTATTGATCAACCAGGATTTCGCAGAGCTTTTCCTACTTTGTTGGCTAGTTTAACAGCTGTAGCAGCTATAGTACTTTATTGGGGTATGCAAAAACCTGAAATGACGACCCTCTACGGCTCTTTATCAGAGTCAGAGAAGTCAAGGGTCTTGAGCTCACTACAAAATATGGGCGTAGACGTGCAGCTAGACCCGGCAACTGGTGAAATACTTGTTCCTGCGGACGAATATCATCAATCGAGAATTTCTTTAGCTGCGCAAGGCCTTCCGGAATTTTCTGGAGGTGAAATGAATAGTTTAGATAATCTTCCTCTGGGAATATCGAGGTCTGTCGAGGGAGTAAGATTACGTCAGGTTCAAGAGGCAGAACTTGCCAAATCTATTACTGAAATAAGTAGCGTTAAAGCGTCGAGAGTACATCTGGCACTACCGGAAAAGTCTGTTTTTGTTAGAGATCAAACACCGCCAACTGCGTCAGTATTTGTTAATTTGAAAAATGGCCGCAAGCTAGATAAAACCCAGATCCTGGCAATTACTAATTTAGTTTCATCCTCAGTACCTGGTATGAATCCCGGAAATGTTTCGATTGTAGATCAATTTGGAAATCTTTTATCCAATGCACCAGATGATCCAGATCAAGCCTTGGCTGATAGTCAACTTGAATATCGTATGAAATTGGAAAATATTTATCGCAATAGGATTCAAAGTTTAGTTACGCCAATAGTTGGAAGCAATAACGTCAATGCGCAAGTTAATTTAGAGATTGATTTCACTCGACGGGAGGTCTCTCAGGAGATAATAAACCCCGAAGGTGATGGGACAGGGTCGGCTACTCTCAGTGAGCAGAATTCCCTTAACGTGACTGCAAAAAAAGACGCAATTGGTATTCCCGGGGCTATTTCGAATGAGCCTCCGCAGGAAGCTACAGTCAATCAAGAAGAAAATCAGGCCGGCTTAGCTGCAAATAACGCTACTGGTGGTGAACAGGAAAAGTTTGAAACAAAATCTTCCACTGCGCTCAAAAATTATGAAAATAGTAAGACTTTCGAAACTGTAAAAAATCCAACGAATGTAATAGTGCGAATTGATGCTGCTTTATTAATTCGTGACAAGAAAGTTATAGATCCTGATACTGAGGAGGTCTCCTATCAGCCAGTTGCACAAGATGTTATTCAAGAATTAGAGAACCTTGTAAAAAGTGCGCTCGGTATTAAGCCTGAGAGGGGTGATACACTCACAATAACGTCTCAACCTTTTGTGGAGGAATTTGATGGTTTTGAGGAGAAATGGTACGAAACACCTTGGTTTAGGTCCACTGTTGAGAATAGCCTTCTAGTTTTACTAATAGGGATCGTAGCTTTAGGCGTTGTTCGTCCAATGTTAAATAAAATTCTGGTTCCAACTGCTAGCACTAATTCAGTTATGGAGCTTTATGCAGAGGCTGAAACTATGGCGGAGGTTGCAGCTAAACGTGCGACTGAGACTGCTGCTGTAGAGGTAGACGAGGGTGAAAGCCTTGACGAAATAAAAGCTAAGTTAAAACCTAAAAAGCGGGGAGGCATTTCTGCTGATCTATTGGATACGGCAAATACCTATGATGATAAAGTAGCATTAGTTAGAATGATAGTTACTGATGAATCTGGCCGGGTGGCAAATGTGTTCAAACAAATGATGCGAGATGATCTCGAGTTGCTTAAGTAAGGGGCATAAAAATGGCTGAAGAAAATACAGACGAAAATGTTCAAGAATTAAGCGGAACGGAAAAATCCGCTATTTTGATGATGCTACTCGGCGAAGATGAAGCTGCAGCGGTTCTTCAGAAGCTTACTCCAAGAGAAGTTCAGCACTTGGGGACAGCCATGTACTCAGTAACTGGAGTAGATCAAACAACAGTAAATGCTGTTTTGGATGAGTTTTTGGAAACGATTAAGAAACAAACAGGACTTGGACTAGGTGCAGGTCAATACATTGAGAATGTCCTCACAAAAGCTCTAGGAGATGATAAAGCACAATCAGTCTTGGGACGTATTACTCCAGCTAGTTCTGAATCACAGATTGATATTCTGGATTGGATGGATGCTCGGGCGATTTCCGAATTGATAATTGATGAGCATCCGCAGATTAAGGCTTTAATAATTTCATATTTAGAGTTTGGGTTGGCGGCTGACGTATTAACATTGTTACCAGATGAATTACAGGCGGATATAGTTCGCAGAATTGCAACTCTGGAAACAGTGGAGCCTGGAGCAATCAAAGAACTAGAAAGAGTAATGAAAGCCAAATTTGCTGCTAATACTTCTCTGAGAGCATCGCAAATTGGTGGTGTTAAAGCAGCAGCAAAAATTATGAATTTCACAAAAACAGATATGGAATCTCGAATTTTGACAGCCATCAAAAAAGAGGACCGTGATCTAATGGCTGAAATTCAAGATAATATGTTTGTATTTGAAAATCTTGGTGGGTCTGATGATAGGTCGCTCCAGACCTTACTTCGTTCAGTAGATCAAGATGTATTGGTTGTTGCAATGAAAGGTGCCGACGCGCAATTGCAGGAAAAACTTTTGGGTTGCATGTCAACGCGTGCCGCCGCCAATATTCGTGATGAAATGGAGGCTTTGGGACCTGTTCGCTTGACAGAAGTCCAGGAAGCTCAAAAACAGATCATAAACGTTGCACGTAAGCTATCTGATGATGGTACTATTGTTCTAGCCGGGCGTGGTGGAGAGGAGATGGTCTAAATGTCCAATGATGATATTTTAGAGCAAAGCAGCCAAGACGAAAGCAGTTCGGTAGACATAGTAGAGCTTCTTAAGGCAGCTAATAGTAAGGTCTTTGACGATCAAAATAATTTAATCGATACAAATAAAAATTTTGAAAAAGTATCTAGTTTCTTTGATCTTATAAAGTCGTCCAATATCGAAGACGATAACTTGGTAGAACAGGATCAAGGTTCTGAGGGGTCTTCAGAAGATGTATTGGATGAAGAGGAATTAGCAGAAGATACCGCATTAGATAAGTCTCCAGAGGATAAGCAAATAGATATTGAAAATCTAGAAAGTAGTGAAAACAACTTAGCTTCTGAAAACCTACAGACTGAAGGAAATATTAGTGAGCCTGAAGATGAAAATTCGGAAAACCTAGAAGAAGAGGAGGTGTCATCAGAGAACTTTGAGCCACTAGATGTAATTGAACAATCGCGTGAAACTGTTGAGAAACTTAGATCACAAGATAATGCTGAAACGGATCAAGTAGATGAGATATCTGAGGAATACAATCGTGGTTATCAGGATGCTTTAAATGAATTCGAGAAAACTCTAGAGGCCGAAAAAAAAGCAATTTCAAATTTTGGTTCTACCTTGTTATCAATTCGAGATGATACTTCAAAGATAATCGAAGAGTTGATTAAAGAGAGGCTTTCAGAGATTTCTAATGAGTTTTTAGGCAAGCAAGTATCAGATTTTCCAAAGGATTTTCTCTCTCATATTGAAAACATCAGTTCTTCAATTGTTTCTAATACGAGTGAAATCATTGTCGAATTGAATGAAATCGATGCAGCCGCATTGAAAGCAGATATTAAGTTGGAACAACTCGCCTTTAAAATCAAAGAGGTTACTGATTTAGCAAGAGCCGAATTCAGGATAATTGTTGGAAAATCTGGCTATGAGCAGAAGATAGCAGATTAAATCATGCAACCAAATACAGAAAAACCCACCATCGAAAAATCTAATCACGAGAGCTTTATCAATTCCGCAGTAGCTAATGTAAGCAGAAGGGTTTTTACGCATTGTAGGCATGTAGCAAGTGTTATTGCTTTTGATGGTTACATTGTAAAAGTGAGTAGCTTACCTTGTATTGTTGGCTCTCTTTGCTCAATTGAAAATGAAGCTGGAGCATCAGTTACCGGTGAGGTTGTGAGAATTGATGAAGATAACGTCGACATTGTTCCGCATGATAATTCTTTTGCAATCGCCATAGGCGATAGGGCAATTCTTTTAGAAGTATCTCAGAAAGTTGCCGTCGGTTCGGAGCTTTTAGGTCGAGTAATAGACGGTTTGGGACACCCACTTGATCAGTTAGCAGCCCCAGCGTGTGAGGCTAAGTTAAATTTAAACGGTACATCTATAAATCCATTTAAAAGAAACCCTATTAATGAAGTCCTAGATGTAGGGATAAGAAATATAAATGCAAATTTGACTATAGGTAGAGGGCAAAGAATTGGAATTGTCGCAGGGTCTGGAGTGGGTAAATCAGTTTTACTTTCCATGATTTCAAAAAGTACCGATGCTGACATAGTTGTGATCGCTTTAATTGGTGAAAGGGGCCGTGAATTAGCTTCTTTTACGTCAAAAGTTTTGGCTTCGCATTCTCGCGATAAAGTCGTCGTTGTTGCCGTTCCAGCAGATCGTTCTCCCTTACTTCGAATTCAGGGAGCAAAACGGGCGACTGCAGTTGCTGAGCATTTCAGAAATCAAGGCAAAAATGTACTTTTGATAATGGATTCACTTACGAGGGTTGCGCACGCTCAGAGAGAAGTTGGGTTAGCTTTGGGAGAGCAACCTACTTCACGTGGTTACCCACCCTCTGTAATTTCTCTATTGCCAAATCTGATAGAGAGAACCGGTGCTAGTTCAGAGAATGAAGGAACAATCACTGCTATTTATACTATCTTGGCAGATGGGGACGATGTCACTTCAGATCCTGTGGTTGATACCGCGAGGGCGATCTTAGATGGCCATATTGTTCTAAGTAGAGAGCTAGCACAGCAGGGTATTTACCCAGCAATAGACGTAAACCAGTCCGTAAGCCGATTAATGATAGATATTGTAGATCCAGAGCTTGTAAAGAGCTCTCAAATACTAAGAAAGTATATATCCAAATATAACGAGAATAGAGATTTAATTTTAATGGGAGGCTACGTTCAGGGCCAGGATCCAGATTTAGACCAAGCCATGCAGCTTTGGCCATCTATTATAGAATTTTTGCAACAAGAGGATGAAGAAAAATGTGATTTTTCTAAATCTGTCGAACAACTTAAAAACCTGGTTGGGGTAGCATTATGAAAAAAATTAAACAGTTAAATCTCTTACAAACAAAAGAAAAATTAAACCAAAGAAAAACTATTTCGCATTTGGTGGGTTTAAAGACTGAAGCTGAAAAATGCAGAAAAGTTAGCAAAGAGTTAGAAGAAATCACCAAGCGGAAAAATAACAAAAATCAGGAGATTACCACATATTCGTTCCAAGCAGATAGACAACTTGTTCAGAAACTTATGGAGCAGCGAGAAATAATATCTAATAGGCAAGAGTTCTTAAAACAAGAACAGGTGGCAATAAACAAAGAAATTAGTAACTCTAAAGCTAAAACTGATATTTTAGAAAAAAAGAAATTAAAAGAGAAAGTAAAAGTTCTTAACAAAAATGATTTAAAGTTAGAGGATCAGTATAATCAAATTAGCAAGCGCTAAGCTGGCATAATTCTTGCACTTTTCTCAATAATTATCTTCTTTGGGACAATAACATGACAAATATTGTTGGTGGAAACACGGGCAACCTCTCACAACAAGGTTCCACCCAAGATGGATCCTCGTCTAACTCTCTTACTAAAAATGCAGGTTTGGATTTTCTAAGCTTAATTTCTGTTGCATATGAGGGTCAGAAAAATTCAAATGGAGAGGCTACCAATTCAGACAATAAAGATAAAACTCTGAATTCAAATGACTTAAATGGATCCTTAATTTTGCCACATAGTGAGCGAGTAATTTCTCCAATTGATGACCAAGTATCCTCAGACGATATTTCAGCATTCTTAAAAGGTTTAAATGTAAGCTCTGATAAAGATGAAATTGGCAGTAGAATTTCTACCCTGCAACTTTTAGGCCGGCTTTCGAAAGAAGAAGGCAGCTTAATAGATTTAAATGAGACCCAAGTGGCAACCGCAAAGAACTTGATGAAAGATCTTTTATCATACATTGAAATGAATAGTAATAAATCCGAGAAAGCTTTGGGTTTAGAAATTGGCAATATAAATGCTAGCACGGAAACTGTTGATCTATTAAATTTTATTAGTTCTGAAGCCGATGGTATTTATACCTCTGAAATTAAAATTTCAGAGTATTCAGGCTCTATCGCATCGCTTAAAAAGTTATCTTTTGCGGACTTAAACAATACTCCATTTCTATATGAAACAAATGATGAGTTTGAAAATGTTAATAAGACGAGTTTTTTGTTAAACACAGACATTTCAAATGAGGAAAGTTTGTCTGAAAAAAAAGCTATCGAAATAAAAGTTACCCAAAATCCAAATCTGTTTTCAATAAAAGCTTTCGATATTAGTGATGATAAAATAAAAATAGCCGGTGACGTACTTAGTCTCTCTAGTACGGAATTGGAAATCAACCAGTTGGATGGCAAAAATACACTTAGTATCAGCATTCCTAAAAAGGATCTGGCTTTTGTAGTACTTAATGTTGATGTGAATAATCAGGATAAATTCGATTTTACCCCTTTACCAATTGTATTGAAGCCGTCGGATGCCTTTCAGAAATTTTATGAAGTACCTTCTGCAAACATAAACGCAGCGCGAACTAATTTCACAGAAATTTCAAAAGTTCTATCTGCCCCGGAAAGTGGTATGACTGACGGTGAGATAAAGGCCGCGTTGGACCAGTTTAAACAAGTCTCAACCTCCATTGATAAGACTATTTCTGCCAATGAGAAAATTGCTGTTTCTCTTGCTGAGAATTCTTCAAAATTTAATTACAGTGGTGTCAACGATGCTATGAATATGTCACTACCATCGAGTAAGTCTTCAATGCTTACTAACGAGCAGGTTCGGTTCCTGGCAGAGAAACTACAAAAAGTTAACAATGCCGCAAAACTTGATTTGATCTCAAACAATCAAATTACCGAGTTTGTTGTGAAGAGCCGAGGAAATTTTGCTATAGATTCAGCTATTTCAAAGGTTATGAAAAGTGAGTTTAAAACATCGGAAAATATATCCGCAAAGAAAAACTTATTTGTATCTACAGCTGATGTCATAGGATATCGCCAAGGAATGATAACTTCATCAAGTGACAACAAATTGCTATTAAAAGAATATTCCTTTTTTGATAACTCTATGTCTCTTGCAAACACACTGGGAAGTAAGGGCGATCCTGATTTATTAGAAAGATTTAACTTCCCCTTAGTTTCGAATTTGCAGGAAAATAGCATTAACCTAGTTCAACCATCTGTATCTAATAGTAGGATTGACCAAGCCATACCACAACCTCAAGT
>JAQWIK010000071.1 GCA_029248915.1 Paracoccaceae bacterium
AATGTATGATCAGAGCAGAATTAAAATATCCCAATTATTGGCGGCCGTAATTTGCTTTGCAATTATTGCCGTAGAGGTTGTTTAGTTTGAAACTTGGTGAAAATAAATTTTTCATTTAATTGTTTACTAGGAAAATTACAAAATACTACCTTGCCTTAAATTTGGTCGCTCAGATACTTTACTGAAGTGATGTTGTTATAGTTTAGGATTAATCGTAAATGCCAAAAAGAATTTTATGGATTGATGCGATCAGAGGTATTTCCATTTTAGCTATGATTACATTTCATTTTGCTTTTGACCTGATGTATTTTGGATTTGCAGAACCCGCCTTAATATATCAGCCTGACTGGCGGCTTTTTGAACGCATGATAGCGTGTAGTTTTTTATTCATTGCAGGTCTCAGTTTTTTTATAACGCACAGATCATGTATTAAATGGATCTCTTTTATTAGAAGATATGGAGTGACGGCTGTTTGTGCAGTTTTAATTTCGACAGTCACTTATATTTTATTTAACAATGATATGATAAGATTTGGGATCCTACATGCTATTTCAGTTTCAGGTTTGTTGAGCTTGCTATTACTAAAACTGAATTCATTTTATTTAGTCTTACTGGCAGCTCTGATTTCCTTGATTAATCTAATTATTCCTCAACCTGTTGAAGGTGATTATTTTTGGCAATGGCTGATCTATACCACTGAAACACCCAATTCATTAGATTACAGACCTATTATACCCTGGGTTGTGCCCTTTATTTTGGGAATGGCATCATATCGATTTTTCAAAAAATGGGGGTTATTGGAAAAAAGTAATGCTAACATACATAGGGAACTTTCAATTCTTTCCTGGTTGGGAAGAAATAGTTTGATCATCTATTTAATACATCAACCTATTCTGTTTGCTGGCTTTTTGTTGCTTTTACAAGTTAGCTAGCTTTATATTGGTTCTAAATCGCCAAGACTCAAATTTTTGTAAAACTCTAATTCAAATTCTGCAAAGTTATCAGTTAGTATCGCTTTCCTCATTTTCCCCATAAGATTTTGATAATAATGAAGATTATGCCAAGTTATTAACATTGAAGAAATTATTTCTTGCGATTTAAATACGTGATGCAAGTATGCCCGGGAATAATTTTTACATGCTGGGCACAGGCACGAAACATCCAACGGTCTGGGATCATTTTGATGTCTCGCGTTTTTTATATTTACTACACCTCTATGAGTAAAAGCCTGGCCAGTTCTTCCAGACCGGGAGGGAAGAACGCAGTCCATCATATCTATCCCTCTTTTTACTGCGCCGACTATGTCACTTGGTTTACCAACACCCATCAAATATCGTGGCTTGTTGGCTGGCAACATATCTGGAGCGTAGTCTAGGACATGAAACATTGCCTCTTGCCCTTCCCCCACTGCCAATCCTCCTATAGCGTACCCATCAAATTCGATCGACTGCAGAATTTTAGCGCTTTCAGCACGCAAATCATACTCTAGACCACCTTGCTGAATTCCAAACAATGCATGTCCTGGACGATCGCCAAAAGCGTCCCTTGAACGTTTCGCCCACCTCATAGAGAGGTGCATACTGTCTGAAATTTTGTCATACTTGGCAGGCAAAGCTGGGCATTCATCAAAACACATGACGATATCACTCCCCAACATTTTTTGAATTTCCATGGATCGTTCTGGGCTTAAAGTATGACGCGATCCATCTATATGAGATTTGAAGGTAACACCCTCTTCGCTTAATTTTCGGAGCTCGGCTAAACTCATAACTTGAAAACCACCGCTATCAGTGAGTATTGGCCTTTCCCAATTCATAAATTTATGTAGTCCACCTAATTCAGATATCCTTTCAGCGGTTGGCCTCAACATCAAATGATATGTATTTCCCAACAAAACATCTGCGCCAGTAGACCTGACACTTTCCGGCAACATTGCTTTAACAGTAGCCGCTGTTCCGACAGGCATAAAAGCCGGTGTCCGTATTTCCCCTCTGGGTGTTGAGATAATTCCACTTCTGGCTTTTTTATTTACATTAGACAGGGTGAAAGAAAAATTATTTTTCATAAAATTATTCTCAAAATAAAAATACTCTTTCGTATTCTGTTTTTTCACTCAAATTCTTTCCACTGGTTAAGTGAACCATACGAATAAGACGTGAGCCTTTAATTGCTATTTGGCAGTGACTTATTTCACCATGGTATTCAGCGAAAAGCTTGTATAACTCAACGACGCAACATAAAGCACTGTAACGATAAGTGCTTTATTAACTTTTTTACTACCTTTATTTGGCAAAACAAAGTCATTGCTGAAAATTATAGAAAAAGACTAAAAGTTTGGTTTTTAAATTAGTCTTTTTCTAAAGCTTCAACTGCGGTCTGCAATTCAACTTTATCTACTTTTTTATCAGCGACAGTTGCCTGTTCAAAAATATGGTCAACAACTTTGTCTTCAAATATCGGAGCACGTAACTGCTGCTGCATTTGTTCGTTTTTCTGCATAAACTCAAAAAACTCTTTTTCTTGACCAGGATATTGTCTTGATTGAGCCATGATTGCTTGCGACATTTCAGCATCAGACACCTCAACTTCTGCTTTTTGTCCCAATTCGGCTAGAAGAAGACCTAATCGAACTCTCCTCTCAGCTAGTTTGGTATGTTCTTTATTCGGCTCTATATTATCATGATCGTGGCCTTGATCTTCAGGGTTTTCCTCATGGTATAATTGATGGGCTATCTGTTTTGCTTCGGCTTCAACAAGACTTGGGGGCAATTCAAACTTCACTTTTTTGTCTAATGCATCGAGAAGCTTACGCTTCATGACAGCTCTAGCCGCCCCACCGTACTCAGATTCTAATCTTTCGCTGATTTGAGTTTTTAATGCTTTTAAATCTTCTGCACCAAATTTAGTTGCCAGCTCATCATTAATTTTTGCCGGGACAGGTTCTTTCACATTCTTAACTTTGCAAGAAAATTCAGCATCCTTGCCAGCTAGATCTTTTGATCCATACTCCTCTGGAAAAGTGACATTAACTTTGTGATCCTCACCTGCTTTACATCCCACTAGTTGTGTTTCAAACCCCGGAATAAAACTATTAGAGCCAAGCACTAGAGGATAATCTTCTGAAGATCCTCCATCAAAAGCCTCTCCACCGACGGTTCCGACGAAATCAATTACGACTTGGTCTCCATCCTTGGCCTTGGAGCCTTTTTTTCGATCTTTGAAATCATTTGCTGACGCAGCTAGATTGTCTAAAGCTTCATCAACTGCTGCTTTATCGGATTTTACTACGAGTTTTTGGAGTTTAATTTTAGAAAAATCCACCTCTGGAATTGTTGGTAATGCTTCATATGTAAGAGAAACTTCAACGTCATCACCTTCTTTCCACTTTTCTCCGTTTTGCATCTCGATATTAGGTTGCATGGCGGGTCGGTCGCCACTATCTTCGAAATGCTTAGACATAGCACCGTCAATAGTTTCTTGCATCGCTTCGCCCAGTATTCGCTGTCCAAATTGCCTCTTAAGAAGGGCCATTGGCACTTTACCTTTACGAAAACCTTTCATCTCAACATCAGGCTGAGCTTCGAGTAATTTCTCATTAACTTTGGTATCTAATTCAACAGCCGTTAGTTTAATTGAATAGGCACGCTTGAGCCCTTCATTAAGGGTTTCATTAACCTGCATTAAAAATCTCCGTCATCTATAAAGCGCTTGAGTGCAAAAAATATCTACGACCTTCTATGTGGCAAATGCAACCAGTTCAAGTAGATTTAGTTGAAAGCAAAAAACAGTTATTAAACTGGAATTAAATATAATAAGGCGGCACAGACAACAATATGCGAAAGCGTGACAATAACTGATATCGAATGCAACAATACAAAATTACGTCTTTGCTTCAAATCTGACGCTCTATTTATGGCAGACATAAGAATTTTGCTGGTTGGGAGAGTGGTTAAAAAAATAAAAAAAGCTAGAGCAGCGGCTGTTTTGCTAATCGTAAAACTAAGTAACATAACCAATGCCGATACACCTAAAACATACCCATAAAAATATGGAAAAGTTTTTCGTATAAAACTTCTAGCGACTGCTGGTTCCAAAAACTTAAATGACAGTGCTCCAAATCCTACACTGAAAAGCAGCATACCACCGAATAAAAAAGAAGTTAAAAGTAATGCAAAATAAGCCATTTCACATGGAAGATTTTAAAAACAATACAATAAATGCCGCAACCATCGATCCGAAAAACAACGCTGTGATCGCGATCATAAGTTTCATTTTAAAACCGTCTAATATTTCCTGAGCAGTTTCTTTTTTACTATCATC
>JAQWIK010000072.1 GCA_029248915.1 Paracoccaceae bacterium
CGCTTTCGACATGGGATTGGCCAAATTCTTCAATAATTTTGATGCCAGACGCATGTTTATTTCCTAAAATGCCATCAACTTGAGCTATTTGACAAATCTTGCTTATAATTTCTCTAGGAAACGAACTTGTTTTGTCTTTAAAATAATGCCAATCCCAGGAAACAGGCAAGCCAGCAATTTCCCAGTGACCAGATGGCGTATCTTTTCCCTTTGAGCTCTCCTGCCCAACAGCCCAATTTGCTCCACTCGCAATTGGAAGATCAGGATGTTCTATTCCCACAGAGTGGTGAATAGTTGAGCCCAACCCAAGAGCATTTAATTGAGGTAAATTAAGTGGGTCACCTTTCTTTCGCATATATTCAGCGATATGCAAAAGAGTGTTTGAGCCAAAATCTGATACATTACCATTGAAATATTGGTCTGCGTCTGGTGCTCCGCCTATTCCAACTGAGTCCATAACAACTAGAAAAACTCTAGCCATTCAAATTATCTCTTTTAAAAAAAGAGAGTTTGCATTTTTTTTCTTGGATGAAATTATTGCTGCAGCCTGAACCTTCTTTACTACTTCTTGAGCAATGTCAGTCCTAGAAGCATGAACCCGAGCAATTATATCCCCTTCATTTAAATATGAGCCTAAAGGCTGAATTTGATCTAGGCCAACAGAAGGGTCAACGATATCAGCTTGAACGCGCCTACCACCGCCTAGGGTGATAATTGTATTACCCAAATCCTGTCCATGCCACGCATTTAAATAACCTGATTTAAGTGTGGGAATTTCTGTAATAACCGTTGCCTCCGGTAAAAACCTGTTCCAGTCATCCGTAAATTTTATTGGGCCTCCTAACGCTGAAACCATTCGTCCAAAGATTTCCATTGCAGTTCCATTAGCAATCAAATCTTCAAATTTTTTTGTGACTTGTTTTCCACCAATTCCTTGTTGCTTTGTTAAAAAACTTGCTAATTTTATTGAAACTTCTGCTAATTTACTAGTTTTAACCTGCCCACTTAAGACTTTCAGTGCCTCACGTACTTCGACAGCATTTCCCATGGAAGGCGCTAAAGGTTGGGACATGTCGGTTATTATTGCGGAAGTTTTGCACCCAGCCTGATTTCCTGTGTCGACTAAAGAGTTTGCTAAGGCCTCTGCATCTTTCCGATTTGTCATAAAAGCCCCAGAACCACACTTCACGTCCAGAACCAAACCATCCAGACCCGCTGCCAATTTTTTAGACAAAATAGATGCTGTAATTAAATCCAGACTTTCGACTGTCGCGGTAACATCTCTTATTCCATAAAGACGCCTGTCAGCTGGTGCTATATCATTATTTGCACTTATAATTGCACAACCAATTTCCGAAACAATATTTTTAAATTTACTGATCTCAATATTTACACTTACGCCAGGAATGGCTTCCATTTTATCAAGTGTACCACCGGTGTGACCTAAACCACGACCTGATATCATTGGTACGTAAACGCCTGCGGCTGCTAACAAAGGAGCCAAGATCAAAGAAACACAATCGCCTAATCCTCCCGTTGAATGCTTATCAAGAACAGGACCGTCTAAATCCCATGACAAAGTTGTACCACTGTCTCGCATGGCAAGAGTTAAGTCTGTACGCCCTCGAACATTTAAACCTTTCAGACAAATTGCCATTGCAAACGCTGCACCTTGTGCATCTGAAACTGAAAAGTCTGCAAGACCTGTGCAAAAATTGTTTAATGCTGCAGTGCTAGGAGTTTCGCCTACTTTAACTAGAGATATCAGTTCGCTTGGTTGCACCGCTTAATCCATATGACTTTTTGTAAATACTCCAGGTAATAAATCTTTTACGGTGTATTTTTCTTCATCACCAGTCAAGTTTGATAAAGTCACAACAACATCAGGATCAGCGAATTCAGCAATCTTCTGCCGGCAACCTCCACAGGGCGGCACTGGCTTTGGACCATTAGCGATAACGTACACTTCAATAATTTTACTTTCACCGGCAGCAATCATCGCAGCAATCGCGCCAGCTTCCGCACAAGTACCTTCTGGGTAGGCTACGTTTTCTACATTTACACCAGAAAAAACCTGACCACTTTGAGATTTTATTGCTACTCCAACCTGAAATTTAGAATATGGTGCATAAGCATTCTTTTGAACTTTTAAAGCAGCTTCTCTTAGCATGTTATCTCTACCTTCTTATTCAAACCCACATTATGAAGTAAAATGATATGGTGCAATAAATTATATTTTAATAGGTTTTTTAACTTTTTTCAGTTTAGTATCTAAGAAAAATACTATATTATGAAATTTAGTTTAACGTTAAACTAAATTGTGGGGATAGATGGCTAAAAATTTAAAAGACGGGATGCGGAAGGCTGCCTTAGATTATCATGCGCAACCGAAACCAGGTAAGCTCGAAATAAGAGCTACAAAGCCAATGGACAATGGACGTGACTTAGCTCGGGCGTATTCTCCAGGTGTAGCCGAAGCTTCAATTGCAATTGACAGCAACCCAGATGACGTCAGTAAGTATACCTCTCGGGCTAATTTAGTAGCAGTGATAACCAATGGCTCAGCCGTTCTAGGATTAGGAAATATAGGAGCCTTAGCTTCAAAACCTGTCATGGAGGGAAAAGCTGTTTTATTTAAAAAGTTTGCTGATATTGACTGTTTTGACCTGGAGATTAACGAAAATGATCCTAAAAAGCTCGCTGATATCATCTGCTCTCTTGAACCAACTTTTGGTGCTATTAACTTAGAGGACATCAAAGCACCTGATTGTTTTGAAGTTGAAAAAATTTGTCGGAAAAGAATGAAAATCCCTGTATTTCATGATGATCAACATGGAACAGCAATCGTAGTTTGTGCTGCTGCAAAAAACGCACTTTTGGTAGCAAAAAAACAGTTTAAAGACATTAAGATCGTGTCCACTGGCGGAGGAGCGGCCGGCATATCCTGCCTCAATATGTTGGTTAAAATAGGTGTTAAGAGAGAGAACATATGGCTATGCGACAAACATGGATTAGTTTATGAAGGCAGGTCAATAGAAATGAATTCTGAGAAATCAGCTTTTGCTCAAAATACTGAACTCAGGACTTTGGGAGAAGTTATCGAAAATGCGGATATGTTTCTAGGGTTATCAGGGCCTGATGTTTTAAAGTCTTCTATGATAAAAAAAATGAGGGCGAAGCCGATCATTTTCGCTCTGGCAAATCCAAGTCCCGAAGTGATGCCAGACCATGCTCGCAAAGCCGCCCCCGATGCCATTATAGCTACAGGAAGAAGCGATTTTTCCAATCAAGTAAATAATGTTCTTTGTTTTCCATTTATTTTTAGAGGGGCTTTGGATGTAGAAGCCACAGAAATTAATGATGAGATGCAACTCGCTTGTATTGATGCAATTGCCGAGATAGCACAAACCACTACAAGCGCGGAAGCAGCGGCAGCATATCAAGGCGAGTCCCTAACATTTGGGCCAGAATATCTGATACCTAAACCTTTTGATCCAAGGCTGTCAGTTGTTGTCCCTACTGCTGTTGCTAAAGCAGCCATGAAAACTGGCGTTGCAAAAAAGCCAATTTCAGATTTAGAGAGCTATAAAGACAAATTGAAAGAGGGCGTTTTCAAGTCTGCGCTCCTCATGCGTCCCGTTTTTGAAGCTGCAAAAAAAGTGAAGAGACGGATTGTTTTTGCAGAGGGTGAAGATGAACGTGTTTTAAGAGCTGCCCAAGCTATTTTAGAGGAGACTAGTGAGCAACCAATTCTAATCGGTCGACCGTCAGTAATAGAACAACGCTGCGAACGTCTAGGTTTAGTAATCCGGCCCGACGTAAATTTTGAAATAGTTAACCCGGAAGATGATCCGCGCTATCGAGACTATTGGACAAGCTATCATGAAAAAATGTGTCGGCGCGGTATTACTCCTGATTTAGCCAAAGCAATTATGAGAACTAACACAACAGCAATTGCTGCAGTAATGGTACACCGGAGTGAGGCTGATAATTTGATTTGCGGAACTTTTGGTGAATACCGGTGGCATTTAAAGTACGTAGAACAGGTTCTAGGGGCGCCAGACTGTATACCACATGGTGCACTTTCGATGATGATACTTGAAGATGGTCCCCTTTTTATTGCCGATACACATATTAACACTGAGCCCACTCCAGAACAAATAACACTATCCGTTTTGGGAGCGGCGAGGCACGTACAAAGATTTGGTGTTAAACCAGTTATTGCATTATGTGCCCGTTCTCAATTTGGGAACATAGAAGGTGGTACAGGAGAGCGAGCTAGAGAGGCTCTAGAGCTTTTAAATGAAATGGATTTAGACTTTCAATATGATGGAGAAATGAATATTGATACTGCTTTGGATCCAATTTTAAGGGATCGCATATTACCATCAAATCGTCTTTCTGGCGAAGCAAATGTTTTAATATTTGCTCATGCAGACGCTGCCTCTGGAGTTAGAAATATTATTAAAATGAAAGCTGGTGGCCTAGAAGTTGGCCCTATATTGATGGGCATGAAAAACAAGGCACATATAGTTACACCCTCCATAACCGCCCGTGGTTTATTAAATATGGCGGCGATCGCTGGTACACCCGTTACTGAATATGAGTAAAACAGAAAATTATGATATCTGATAAAATAAAAATTCGCGATGCTGCTACGATTATCGTTGTGCGCAATAAAAACAATGATCCATCAGTCCTTATGGGCCAAAGGGGAATTAATGCAGCTTTTATGCCATCAAAGTTTGTTTTTCCGGGTGGAGCAGTAGACGATCAAGACCTAAGTATCGATATTAAAAATTCTATTAACGAGGTATGTAAAAAAAGGCTTTTGAAAGAAAATAACAACGTACCAGGGGACGCTTTGGTAGCCGCCGCAATTAGGGAGTTATTCGAAGAAACAGGTCAAATCATAGGTATAGAACAGCACTGGTCAGAAGCGCCAAGTAATTGGAAAGATTTTGCAAAAACTGGATATTTGCCTGATGCATCACATATGTCTTTTGTTTTTCGTGCTATTACTCCGCCAGGTAGACCTCGTCGGTTCGATGCACGTTTCTTTCTGATTCAAGCAGAAAAACTCCAAACTAATTTAGACGACTTTAGTATGGCATCAGATGAATTGTCTCACCTACAGTGGATTCCGCTAACAGAAACTAAAAATTTTGATTTGCCATTTATTACCAAGGTAGTTTTAGCTGAGGTCACTGGTAATTTAGCAAATAATGGTTCCCCATCACGGGTGCCTTTTTTCCAGAATACAACTGAAGAAGGCCACGTTTTTTATATTGAAGAAGATAGGAATTAGTTAAACAATTAAAATTATACCTAATGCACTTAAACCAATTAATAACATCCCTAATACCTCTCTAGCATTTATATGATCCTTGAAAAACAAAGTACTTATTAACAGACTAAAAATTAACTCTATTTGGCCTACTGCTTTTACATAAGCTGCGTTCTGAAGCGTAAAAGCAGTGAACCAAAAAAATGATCCCCCAAGGCTTGTTATACCTACCCAAATACCTTTTTTCCTTTCTTGCCAAACTAACTTTATCTGCCCTGGTTCAAATACAGCTAACCAGATTGTCAACACAAAGCTTTGCACCAAAATAACCACTAACAAGGTAAAGCCAGAGCGAAGGTAAACAACATCAGATACAACACTCAAAGTCGCACTTCTGTAACAAACGGCCGATATTGCAAAAAGAAGCCCGGATGATAAGCCATAAAAAGCAGATTTATTGATGGAACTTAAGTTTGGCTGGCCTACGGCTGAGACCTTTTTACTAAGAAAAAAAACTCCTAAGCCACCTAAACATATTAAAGACAATGAAATTGTCGAAATACCCTCCCCTATCAAAAGGGTTCCTACAAGTGCAGTGAGTATTACTTCCGTCTTTTTTAAAGTTATTCCTACTGCAAAATTTCTAGATTTAAACACTAATATTACGCAGACGGTTGCAAGAATCTGAGTAATTCCACCACCTACAGAAAATAACAAAAATTGGCTCTCAACATCAGGAACTGAAATATCTGCTGAAAATAGAAGAAGAAAACCACATAGAACAATTAAAGGAGCTGCAAATATAAATCTCGAATAAGTGGCACCTAGTGGAGAAAGGTTTCCGTCAGCTAAAATCTTTTGAAGAGTAAATCTTATCGTTTGAAAAATTGCTGCACAAAGTGTTGCTATTATCCAAAAATCTAACGTCATAGTTCTACTTAATCCAATAAAAGTTTGAATAACATTTTTAATCCAAAGATATTAAAATGGCATGGGAACTTCTTTGTGCGCTTTATTTATATCGTCTAAACACTCTTGTGTAATTTCAACATTTTCTGAAGCAAGAATATGCGATAATTGCTCCGTATTTGTTGCTCCTACAATTGCAGAGCACATAAAAGGACGAGTCAAGCACCACGCGATGGATAAATGAATAGGATCTATCTGAAATTTTTTTCCTATTTCCATATATTTATCTACCGCTTGCCAAACCCGGTCTGTTACCCGATCACCAAGTTCGGGAGAGATAGATTTTCGCGAACCCGTTGGAACTTTATTATTTTGGTACTTTCCAGTGAGTAGGCCTGCAGCAAGCGGTGAAAAGGCAAGTAAACCGACTTCTTCATTAACACTTAATTCTGCTAAATCTGTATCATACAATCTGCACAATAAAGAGTATTCATTTTGTATGGTTTGCACACGTGGTAGAGCATTTTCCTCTGATAAACGTAACCACTGGGCAGTTCCCCAGGCACTTTCGTTTGATAATCCAAAATGCCTTATATTACCTTTTGTAACTTGATCTTCCAATGCTCTTAGACAATCAATCATATTATCAATTGTTTTTTGTTTATTTTGTGAACTTGGGTCATAATTCCAATTTTTTCTAAACATGTATGAACCACGGTTTGGCCAGTGAAACTGATAGAGATCAATATAATCCGTTCTTAGTCTTTTGAGGCTTTCTTCTATCGTTTTTTCTATGGTGTTCTTGGAAATTGGTGCACCATCTCTAGTGTGCTTTAAGCCTTCACCCGAATGTTTGGTCGCAAGAATATAATCCGATCGCCGGCTTGAATTATTGGTATTCCAGTTACCAATAAACATTTCAGTTTTACCGATTGTTTCTTTAGAAATCGGGTTTACAGGATACATTTCAGCAGTATCAATAAAATTAATTCCAGACTCGATTGCTAAATCTATTTGCTTATGAGCATCGGTTTCACTTGTTTGAGTTCCAAAAGTCATTGTTCCCAAACATAATTCTGAAACTAAAATCTCACTTTGCCCTAGAGGGTTTTTTTTCATTACAAAATCCTTTTAACCCGAAGACATCTACACTTTGTAGAACACCTTTGAAAAGCTCAAAATTACAAATAATTCTGTTGAGAACAAAACAAGAACATAGTAATTTAAAGTTATGGATTTGAATCACTTAACATATAAAGAAACCAATTCTAGTAATAATATAACAATACTGCCACAGGCCACTTTAGCTTGGAACCGTGTGCATGAATGCAAAGGTCCATCTAAAATAATTTTTGCCTTATGGTTGGCGCAAAAAGTAAACGGAACAATACTCTGGATAAGCGAAGTGCATAACCAACAAACTTTAAATCCTGATGGTATTTATCCATATGTAAATCCGGCACAATTTTTATTTGCCAAGATGCGACACAAAGAAGATATTTTGTGGTCTATAGAGGAAGCAATGCGCAGTGCTGCTTGTCCTTTAATTGTAGTAGATATTTCGTCATTTAATCCAGGTTTAACGCCAATTCGACGCATAAACTTAGCTGGTAGAAAAATACAAGAAAATGTAATGGCAGTCCTTTTAACATCAGGTGAATATGAGGGTGTCCAGGGAGTGGAAACGCGCTGGCATATGGCTCCAATACATGACGATATTAACTTAAAACGCAAATGGCGATTAGAGCGTTTGAAAGCTCGTATGGCTCCACCTAAATTTTGGTCAGTATCTCATCATCACAAAACAGGGTTCCAAAAAATTGATAAAATTGACGAAACACGACTCGAACCGTCGAATTTGTGACTAATTAAAAATTAAATTAATCTAGCAAAGCCCTATGAGATTAATGATTTCGTTTGCAGCTCTTTTTTTATCTGTGATTTTGTTGCAAATATCTACAGGCGGTGTGGGACCACTAGATGCGCTATCCGGATTTGCTCTAAACTTTTCAAGTACTGAGATTGGCTTGTTGGGTTCAGCTCACTTCTTTGGGTTTTTTATTGGCTGTTGGTATGCACCAAGAATTATGGGAACAGTTGGCCATTCTAGGGCCTTTGCAGCTTTTACTTCGGCAGGTGCAATCGGTCTTTTAGCACATATGCTGATAATTAACCCCTATGCATGGGCAATAATGCGAATTGCATCAGGTTTATGCGTTGCTGGATGTTATACCGTTATTGAAAGCTGGCTCCAGGCAAAGGTCACAAACGAGACCCGCGGAAGAGCCATGGGCACATATAGATTTGTTGACACATTTGCATCTTTAATTGCCCAATTACTGATTGGTGTTTTAGAACCTGCGCAATATGTCTCTTATAATCTTTTGGCATTAATCTGCTGTGCTACTCTGCTACCCCTTACTCTTACGACCATAAAACAGCCCGAAACTCCTGCAGCGCCAAGACTGCGCCCTAAGTTGGCTCTTTACAGATCGCCACTTGCTGTAGCTGGAGTACTAGTTGCAGCTGTTTCAGGAGCTACCTTCCGTATGGTCGGTCCAATTTTTGGGGCGGAAGTTGGTCTGCAAGTCGAACAGATTGCTTACTTTTTATCAGCTTTTGTTTTTGGAGGTGCGCTTGCACAGTATCCAGTTGGATGGTTAGCAGATAAATATGATAGGCGCTGGGTTTTAATCTGGCTATCCGTAGCTGCAATAATTTCGTCTCTTTTTTCAATTTCAATATCTAGCGATGGGGCAATAAGTATATTCATTTTAGCATTTGGATTTGGGTTTACTACTTTCCCTATCTACTCTGTGGCAGCAGCACATGCACACGACTTTGCAACATCCAATGAGCGTGTAGAGCTATCTGCATCTTTGTTGTTTTATTATGCATTAGGAGCAATCGTTGCACCACTGTTTGCGTCTAGTTTGATTGGTTTTTTTGGACCTAACGCGATGTTTGTAATGATCGCTGGTGCCCATTTTATTTTAGTCATCTTTGGTGTAGCTAGAATGAGTGTAAGACCAACACTACCTGACAAAACACGTTATATTTATGCACCGCGGACATCTTTCTTAATTGGTCGACTTCTTAAGCGTCAGCGGGATCAATCCGACAAGTGACGATCGGAAAATTGACTTTATGCTCTTTTACCTACGAATGTAATAGTCTATGTAAAACTCAATATTAAAACTGAGATACCTGTTTATTTTTATGAAACGCCATCTAATAACATCAGCAATTCCATACATAAATGGAGTAAAACATTTAGGAAATTTAGTCGGCAGTCAGTTACCAGCAGACTTATTCGCCAGATACCAAAGAGCTAAAGGGAATGAGGTCCTGTTTTTATGTGCAACAGACGAACATGGAACACCTGCGGAGTTAGCTGCAGATAAGGCCAGCAAACCAATTACTGAATACTGTGATGAAATGCACACCCTGCAACGTGAATTAGCCAAAGGTTTTAGACTTTCTTTTGACCATTTTGGTAGATCTTCAAGCCAACAAAACCATAGATTAACTCAACACTTTGCTGAAAAGTTGTCCCAACGCGGATTGATAAAAGAAATAACAGAGACACAAGTCTTCTCGAATCAAGATCAACGCTTTTTACCAGATAGATATATTGAGGGCACATGTCCGAATTGTGGTTTCGAAGAAGCTCGCGGCGATCAATGCGACAACTGCACCAAGCAACTCCAACCAAATGAGCTTTTAAATCCTCGATCAACTGTTTCTGGATCAACAGATTTGGAAGAACGCGAAACAAAGCATCTTCATCTACGCCAGTCACTGATGAGAAAAGAATTAGAAAGCTGGATTGATAGTAAATCTAACTGGCCTATTCTAACCACTTCTATCGCAAAAAAATGGCTTAATGATGGAGATGGTTTGCAAGATAGAGGGATAACAAGAGATTTAAATTGGGGTATTCCAGTCAAAAAAGGTAAGGCTGATTGGCCAGGTATGGAGGGGAAAGTATTCTATGTATGGTTCGACGCGCCAATAGAATACATCGCATGTGCTGAAGAGTGGGTTGATGCTGGAAAGGGTGAAGATTGGCATAGATGGTGGATGACGGACAAAGGGGCAGATGACGTTATATATACTCAATTCATGGGAAAAGATAACGTTCCTTTTCACACTTTATCTTTTCCGGCCACCATTCTAGGTTCTGGGGAACCTTGGAAATTAGTCGATTACATAAAAAGTTTTAATTACTTAAATTATGATGGTGGGCAATTCTCCACATCTCGTAATCGGGGGGTTTTTATGGACCAAGCGCTTGAAATTCTTCCAGCAGATTATTGGCGCTGGTGGCTTTTCAGCCATGCTCCAGAAAGTTCGGATTCAGAATTTACTTGGGAAAATTTTCAACAAACAGTGAATAAAGATTTAGCTGATGTGCTTGGTAACTTTGTCAGCCGGGTCACTAAATTTTGTCGGAGTAAATTTGGCGAAATTATACCCACAGGCGGAGTTTGGTCTCAAGCTGAACAAAACCTAGTTACCGAGATTGAAAAGCGCGTGACAGACTATGAATACTTCATGGAGAATAAAGAAGTTAGAAAGTCAGCCAACGAACTTAGAGCAATATGGGCTTGTGGTAATGAATATCTTCAATTGGCTGAACCTTGGTCAACATTTAAAAGTGATCCAGACACGGCCGCAATGCAAATAAGATTATCTTTTAACTTAATAAAAATGTACGGGATCTTGTCTGCACCGTTTATACCAGACGCTTCAGATAAAATACTTAAAGCATTAAACCTGTCTAACCTGCTCTGGCCAGATAATATACGCGAAGCTCTCGATTCACTCCCAGAAAATGGATGTTTCGAAGTACCCGAGGTAATGTTTAGAAAGATCACTGATGAAGAAAGAGAGACCTGGAAAGAACAGTTTTCGGGGAATTAGGTTGCTTTCTTGTTCTTTGAATTTCAAAAGCTTAACTGCTGGAAAGCCATTTAGCTTAAACAGGTTTCTATATAAGATTTAGCATAAAGTTTAGGATCAGAATACTCATTCAGAAAAATATCTGTTATAATTATATTCCATTCGTCAAATAACTTTTCCGCATAGCGCCCACCATTGCTCATTTTAAAGGCTTGAAGCGCAACGGATTCAAGAAGCTTTTTAGCGTCATCTAACTCAATTTCATCCGTAGCTGTACTTCGCAAAGCTTTAAACTTATCAACTGCAAGAAATGATAAATAGCCTAGTGTTTTGCAGTTTTCTAAAGTTTCCTTTCTATTAATTTTTATTTCTTGAGATAAACCCAAATTGCCTGAAAACAAACCTAAACAAATTATTAAAAAAAAGCTTTTCTTCATTATTTACTCGCCTGATAGTTTACAAACATTAATACAGCTCTCCTAGCTCAATGTCATCTTTCCAGCCTTCAATCAACAATTTGTTCATCTGCCAAAGCGGTGGGACAAGTTTATTTTCATCAACAAAAATAATCATTTCGCTACTATTACAATAGTGGATTTCCAAATGAGTTGATTTGTATAACCGCAGTTCAGAAGTTGAAAATGGATAAGCGAAAATTTCGCCTTTAGCAGAAATTTGGCTCCACTTATTTCGTAATTCAGTAGTGCACTCTCCAAAATTAACAAAATTAGATCGAGCTATAATATATGGATAATCATCTATTTCGCTAAGTATCAAATCTCTAACCACCTCAATGGCTGGCAAATCTTCATTAAATCCGGAATTAAGATTATTATCAGGAAAAAGCAAAAGTGGATCGTATTCTGTATCTGCATCTTGCCCAAAAGCAGGATCAGACCAAAAAATAAAGCTATTAGTCAGAAACAAAATGAAAATCACGTGTAAAAGCATGCTTGGCCCTAAAGAATCTTTAACGATATCTAATCCTCAATTATATTATATTATTACAACCAACTACATTATCCAGCCGGCTTAATAAACACTATCTTAAAGCAATTAGACTTAAATTAGACATTGCTTTTAACTAACGCGCCTTGCCCCATTATCACTTTTTTAGCCAAGTGTGCGCCATTATTTATTGCCTCAGTTAGTGGAATTTTCCGCAATAACCCCACTAATATTTCAGAATTGAAACTGTCACCAGCTGCGGTACTATCGATCAGCTTTCCAACAGGATCTATAGGAAAAGTTCCTATCCCTTGTTGTGAAAAAAATAAAATCGGTTCTCCTGCATTTTTTACGATCACTGTTTCAGCCCCAACATTTTGATACCGGTTCAAAGTTGAAATCGGATCAGCATCCGAGAACCAAGTTGCCTCATCTTCAAATGAAGGCAAAATTATATCACTCAATTTAGCCCCAGCCATTATCACATCACGCATTTCCTTTTTGTCACTCCACAGCTTTGGCCGAAGATTTGGATCAAATGCAATTTTCTTACCCGCACGCCTTGCCAATCTCAAGCAGGAAAATAGTGTCTTTCGAGACCACGGGTCTAATATGGCCAGAGTGATACCAGAAAAATAAATCATATCTTGATTTTTCATCGCAAGCTCAACATCATTACTGTTTTGTCCCAAAAATGTTGCGGCTGAGTTATTTCGCCAGTATGAAAAAGTTCTCTCACCGTTGGCCAGTGAAATAAGATAAAGACCTATCGTCGAACCAGTGATTTTTTTGATGTATTGTGTGTCAACTTGATTATCAGACATAAATTTAAGCATCTGATTTGATAACTCATCATCCCCAACCTTTGAAAAGAAAGACGAATTTACATCAGAATGGTTTTTTGCAATATACCACGCTGTGTTGAAAGTATCACCAGCAAAGCCAAGATTGAATTTGCCATTACGCTCATCCGGTGAAAACTCAGCCATACATTCACCAACTGATAATATATTCATAATTTTTGATCCATTTAATTTCTTAAGACACTTAAAAGGTTTTTTGTTGTGGGTCTTTGTTATAGATTAATGTCAGATGATTACATAATCCATGAAACTTTTCATCAGGAGATTTAAATGCGGTTAGTTAAAAACACTGACAGAGGAAAAAATAAGATAATAGAAAGCGCTCCTTTTCCCTCTACTGATGTTGATAAAGTTTATAGCCTATTAAAGAAATGCCCAATTTCTTCTAAAACACCGTTACTGGAATTAGAAAATTTTTTACCTCATGGAAATTTGTGGGTGAAAGATGAAAGAGAAAGAATGGGCCTTGGTTCATTTAAAGCTCTCGGCGCTGCTTATGTAATTGCCAGTCATGCGCAAGATTTAACTGAAAACCCATGCTCGACTACTTTGGAAGGTAAAACTTACGTAACAGCAAGCGCAGGAAATCATGGTTTAAGCCTCGCGGCAGGAGCAAAAATTTTTGGAGCTAAAGCCTTTGTTTTTATTTCAGAAACAGTGCCTGACAGCTTTTCTGATAGATTGCGAGAAAAGGGAGCTGTTCCAGTCCGAGAAGGGTCAGACTACGCCGCATCGATGTCAGCCGCTTTAGAAGCCGCCAAAGAAAATGGTTGGATTTTATTATCTGACAGCTCGTGGGAAAACTATACCGATACACCCCTTAAACTTATGGAGGGCTACTTACAAATGGCCGACGAGGCAATATCCCAATGTAAGAGTAAAGCTACTCATGTTTTCTTACAAGCTGGTGTTGGCGGATTAGCGGGAGCGGTGGCAGCACACATTCGAAAAATCTGGGGTGATACTCCAGTTATAACAGTTGTTGAACCGTCGGCTGCACCGGCTCTGCAGGCAAGCATTGAAGTCGGAAAACCAGTATTAACAGAGGGGCCAGATAGTATTATGGGTCGCCTCGATTGTAAGGAACCATCATTTATAGCACTAAATGGACTAGCTAGAGATGCGGACTTTTTTTTAACTTTAAACGATGATGAAGTTTCCAATAACCTAGAAATCATGTCGAATTCTAATCTTGCAACTACCGCTTCAGGAGGTGCAGGCATTGCCGCAGCTATGAATGATGAAGTTTCAAGACTTTTAAAAATGAATTCTGATTCCAAAACTCTTTGCTTTCTTTCAGAGGTTGCAGAATGAGGGGCTTCAATATTGATCAATTCGAAAAAAGAACACTGAAGGCTCAGCGACTAATGCATCAACATGGGCTTGATGCTTTACTACTCACAACTGAAACAAATGTACGATATTTCACAGGGTTTCTAACCAGATTTTGGGAAAGCCCAACAAGACCTTGGTACCTCATTATTCCCCTAAAAGGAAAACCTATTGCTGTTATTCCATCAATAGGTAAGGCTTTAATGAATCAGACGTGGGTAGAAGATATTCGCACATGGCCGTCTCCTGACTTAAATGATGATGGTATTTCTCTTTTGTCAGACACCTTAAACGAGATTGCAAAAAATAAAAATATTGGCATTCCAAGTGGAATTGAGACTTATGTTCGAATGCCACAGGCTGATCTTAAAGAATTATCTCAAAATATTAAATTAACATCCGATTTTGATATTGTAAAAAAACTTAGAATGACCAAAACAAACGAAGAAATTTCTAAAATAGAAAACGCTTGTAGAATAGCTGCGGAGGCTTTCAGACGCGTTCCAGAAATTGCTTTTGAGAATGTTAATTTAGATGAGGTTTTCCGTAAGTTTCAAGTTCTTTGTCTAGAAGCTGGTGCGGACTGGGTTCCTTATCTTGCCGGTGGAGCAGATACTGAGGGATACGATGATGTAATATCACCAGCAAAAGAAGCTCCTCTTAAAAAACGGGATATATTAATGCTAGACACAGGACTAGTCTGGGACGGATACTTTTGTGATTATGACAGAAATTGGTCTGTCGATACTCCGTCTAAAGTCGTATCAGATGCATATTCCCAACTTTTAGAGGCTTCAGATGCTGCCTTCGAGCTTGCAAAACCAGGAGCGACAGCATCAGATTTATTTCATGCAATGAATTCAATTTTGACAAAAAATTCTACAGGTACAGATGCCGGCCGGCTAGGCCACGGCGTAGGTATGTCTCTGACAGAGTGGCCTTCCTTAATTCCTGACGATCACACAGTTTTGGAAAAAGGAATGGTTTTAAGCCTGGAGCCGGGAATATCAATAAATGAAAAAATAATAGTTCATGAAGAAAATATAGAAATTACCGAAACTGGTGCAAGGTATCTTAGCCCTAAAGCTGACAAGGAATTATCTGTAATATGAAATTTGATTTTCAATTATCCTCTGATGAGAAAAGTCCCCCTCCTATGGGTTTAATTGTTCTTCAAGTAGATGAAACAATAGAAGGCGAATTTCGGGAGGCTTTCAGAGCATCAAAAAATCAAATTTTCGTGACCAGAATCCCAAGCGGCTTAGAAGTCACTGCCGAAACTTTAACTAGTATGGAACAGCATATTACGGCTTCTGCAAAACTATTGCCACAATCAAGAGAGTTTTCTGTAATCGGCTACGGGTGCACTTCAGCAAGTGCTATTATTGGATCAGAAAAAATATCAAAATTAATTAAATTTGGTTGTAATACTAGAAAAGTTACAAATCCACTTTTGGCAGCAACTGAATATGCAAAACATATTGGAGTTAAAAAACTGGCCTTACTTTCACCTTACATAGAAGAGGTCAACACTCCCCTGCGAAAGGCTTTTGCAAATAATGGTTTAAGCACAGAAGCCTTTGGAACCTTTGGAGAAGGAAAAGAAGAAAAAGTTGCTCGTATTTCAGAGAAATCAACTACTGAAGCTGCGATAAGTCTCGGTAAAAACAAATCAATAGAAGCAGTTTTTATTAGTTGCACTAATTTGAGAACGTTTAACTGTTTAGAAAAAATTGCTGATTCAATTAAAAAACCTGTATTTTCTAGCAATCAATCCTTAGCTTGGCATATGAGAGAATTATCTTCCCAGAAAAGATAAAAAGTATTTTTTAAGCGTATTATTTAAACCTTAAGAGTGGAAGTAATTTGCAAAAATTTTACGTTGGAAAACGGTAATTTCTGTGGAAATTCGTTAGCATTCAATTCCTGTCGTAACGTAATAAACTCAATATTGTATTTGTCCAAATTTAATAGAACGGCTAAGCTTTTAGAGTCGAACACATACGACGCCAAAGGAAAATAGTCATGTCGGGCCCAAAGAGCATAATAAGTTTCGAGGATGCTAAAGCAAAAGCAAAAAGAAAATTACCTCGTATGATTTTTGACTTTATTGAAGGCTCTGCAGGTAGAGAAATTGCTTCAAATAAAAACTTGCAAATCTTTAATGATATTCACCTGAGATCGAGAGTCCTGGCCTCTGTTGGAAATCCAAAACTTAACTCTAAATTTCTAAATTATTCTTTTGATTTACCCTTTGGAATTGCTCCAATGGGTATGTGTAACCTTGCTTGGCCAGACGCAGATAAGAACTTAGCAGAAGCCGCTAAAAAATTTAATATACCTCATTGTGTTTCCACTGCTGCTTCCTCAAGCCTCGAAGATCTCAAAAAATGGGGCGAAGGCCAAACGTGGTTTCAACTATACGTAAATGGACCTACCGAAGAAGCATGGAATATGGTAGATAGAGCAGAAGCTTCAGGATATAAAACTTTAATTTTAACAGTTGATGTTCCGGTTGTATCTCGCCGTGTGCGGGACCTGCGCAACGGCTTTGTTGTACCTTTTAAAATTGGCTTGAAACAGCTAGTAGACTTCGCGCTGCATCCTCACTGGTCTCTAAGTACTATTATCAAAGGAATTCCAGAGCCAAAAAATTTTCGGCAAGGATCCAAAAATAATTTTGATCGAAATGCCAGTCGTGCTGGTGCTAATTGGGAATTTCTTGTCGAATTAAGAAAAAAATGGCAAGGCAACTTAATAGTGAAAGGGGTCATGGACGTAGTTGATGCCAAAAGAATTCAAAATGCTGGAATTGACGCAATATGGGTTTCTAATCATGGTGGCAGACAATTAGACAGTTCCCCACCAGCTTTGTTAACTTTACCCAAAATACGAGATAGCGTTGGGCCCAACATGCCATTAATTTTTGATAGTGGCGTAAGGAGTGGTGAAGATATAGTAAAGGCTTTAGCATTTGGCGCTAATTTTGTTATGTTAGGGCGACCAATTATGATGGCCATTGCAGCATCGAGTGAAAAAGGTCTCAACGACTACCTTTTACTTCTTAAAGAAGAAATAGAAGTTGTTATGGCACAATTAGGCATTAAGGATTCAAGTAAAATTTCAGGAGATGCTTTATATACTGACATCTCTAAGAAACTACAAAAAGAAATTCATACTGAGAATAAACTATAGAAAATTAGGAGTAATATTAATGCAAAAAGCTAAACTACGTGGCGGAGCATTATTAGCCCAATCTTTAAAGGACAAAGGTGTTGATCACGTTTTCACCTTAGCTGGTGGATTTTGTAACCCTGCCCTAGAGGGTTTTATGGAATGCCAAATGCCAGTAATGAATACTCCTCATGAACAAATTGCAGGTCATTTAGCCGATGGCCATGCGAGAATTCACCGTAAGCCAACTGTATGCTTAGTTGGACCTGAGGGTTTTGCTAATGCCGTACCGGCTATGTTGGAAGCAATGGGTGAGCGCAGTCCTGTGATTTTTGTCACAGGTTCATCAACTTTAAAGAGACAAGGGGCTGGTGGATTTAAAGAAATAGATGACGTAGCAATAGCTAAACCTTTAGTGAAATATTCTGTTCAAATCACTGATGGAGAACGCATTGGGGAATTTGTTGAAAGGGCTTGGCAGGCGGCAACTTCAGGTTACCCAGGGCCTGTGCATCTGAGTTTGCCAGTCGATATTATGTTTTCTTCTTTTGAAAATGATGCTGGTAGAAATGAACGCCCCTGGAATAGGCACCAAGTTGCAACACAAAAAGCTTGGCCTGAGCCAGCACGATTATCGGAGATATTGAAAATCATAGAAAACTCTGAGCGGCCTTTAATCATTGGGGGTCATGGAGTTTGGTGGTCTCGGTCCGAAAAAAGCTTGGCAGAAGTTGGTGAAAAACTACTTATCCCAATCTTCAATGTTCCTTATCATACAAAATTATTAGGTGAGGAATGTAGTGCAAACATGGGACTTGCAGATTTTCATCAGTATCACCCGTCAAAAGCGGCGATACACGAGGCAGACACTATAATTATGGTCGGAAGCCGGCTCGATAATCAGATGAACTTCGGAAACCCACCTTTTATACCAAAAAATACAAAGCTCATCTGCATTAATGGAAGCAGCGAAGAACTGGAGTATAATTTTTCTGCTGATGAAATTCTTTTATCTCATCCAGCTGCCTTCCTTGACGCTATGAAATCCATTGATCGCACTTGGAAAAATTGGTTTGAATTACAGGTAGACCGACGTCAAAAATGGGTGGAAGATTGGGAAAAACATCTCGTGGAAGAAGCATCGGAAGATGCCAAATCGAAGCGCAAAATGCATCCATTGCAACTTGGTGTTGATATTATTTCAGAAATGGCTGACGATGATTGGCTCATATTTGACGGTGGTAATACTCACTTTTGGAATGAAATTGCGGTCAATATTTCTGGATGGCGAGGTAAGAAACTCGGTGGGATTATGCACCCCGGTAACTACTCCCTTTTAGGCGTTGGAGTTAGTTTTGGCATTTCTGCAAAAGCCGCACATCCAAATAAAAATGTTATTGTAATTTCTGGAGATGGCGCTTTCCTTTCAGGTGGTTTGTCCATTGAAAGTGCTTTTCAAGAAGGCCTACCAATTATTGTAGTTATAGATAACAATGGAGGCTTAGACTGTATAAGTCAGCAGCAGGAGCGCCTTTTTGCAAATGGGAAACATTATGCCACTGATTTTCGCGATATCCCATTCCATACCCTGTTTGAAGGTTTAGGAGGATATGGGGAATTGGTTACATCAAGAGATGAATTAAAACCTGCATTGGAAAGAGCAATTAAGAGTGGGAAAACAGCCTGCTTGAATGTAAAATGTAGAGGCGTGATTAGCCCAATTGTTGCAGCCACCTCTGATAAACGAGACAAGGCATCTATTGAATAATGGCTATTGTATCATCACACACATTAAATGGAATGAATGGAACTCATGCAGGTGGCTTCCCTGTACGATTGATAAATATTACCCAAAATGCTGAAATTTTTAGCTCTAGTATGGACAATAATGGACGGCTAGAAAAAATCATTGATCTATCAGTGACAGATGGAAAAGATAAATTTGAGCTGATTTTTGATACTGGCGCTTATTGGAATTCATTAGGATTCTCAGCCTCTGATAATCAAATAATTTGCGAAGTTGTTCTTAGATTTTCAATGCCAAATAAAAATGCAAAATATCATATGCCAATAATTTTATCGCCTAACAGTTATTCAACATGGGCATCACAACCAGAGTAAGGAAATTCTTATGACTGACGGCTTAAATATGTCACTTAGGTTGAGGCGTACTCCCTATACCAACAATGTCGAAACTGCAGGTGTTAGCGGGTACTCCATCGTCAATCATATGTTACTGCCAAAAGCTTTTCAAAAATCTGTTGAAGAGGATTACTGGCATTTAAGGGAACATGTCCAAATTTGGGATGTTTCTTGCCAAAGACAAGTAGAGATAACAGGTCCGGATGCTGAAAAATTAATTCAATTGATGACCCCTAGAAATATATCAACCGCAACTATTGGTGATTGTTATTATCTGCCTATAATTGACGACAATGCTGGAATTATAAATGACCCAGTAATGTTAAAACTTGGTGAAGATAAATTCTGGCTTTCTGTGGCGGATAGTGATGTTTTACTTTACGCTAAAGGCATAGCATTAGGCTCAAAAATGGATGTTACTGTATCTGAACCAGATGTTTCACCTTTAGCAATTCAAGGTCCAAAAGCTGAGAAGTTAATCGCAAAAATATTTGGTGATCATATTAAACATATAAATTTCTTCAAATTTGGATGGATTGAATTTAAAGGCACACAACAATTAATAGCAAGGTCTGGATACTC
>JAQWIK010000073.1 GCA_029248915.1 Paracoccaceae bacterium
AGCTTTATGGCTTAGGACAACCACAAGATTTACCAATCCGTAGCTGGCCACATTTTGCACAACGTGCCTTTTTAGACCTACCTGGCAAAAGAATATGGGCTTTTCCAAACATTGCTAAAACTATTATTACAATTAAAAAAATAACGACAATTTTAATAATCATTAGAGACCAAACCGTGAAAATGCGGCGCGTTCTTCCAAGTATACGCCAGCCTCATTGATTAAATTAACACCAAAGCGCTGCAAAAAATTCTTTTTTTGACCATAAACTTTGATTTGGGTTTTTTTTCCAAATTTTTCTTTTAAAATTGTATCCAGATGCCCAACACCGTCAATGAGCCCTAACTGTCTGGCCTTTTCGCCTAACCAAATTTCACCAGTAAAGATATCGTCAGCCTGGGTAAGCTTACCTGCACGCGCTTTTTCAACATACGAAATAAACAGTTCATGCATTTCACCTAGTATTTTTTTCAAACGTTTTATATCTTCGGGATTTTCTTCCTTAAAAGGATCCAACATTGATTTCGACTTACCAGCAGTGTGCACCCGTCTCTCAACACCATATTTATGGATTAATTCTTGGAAACCAAACCCAGCAGAGATAACTCCAATAGATCCTATAATTGAGCCGGTATCTGCGTAAATTTCATCTGCAGAGCACGCGAGCCAATACCCGCCTGAAGCAGCCACATCCTCAACAAATGCATAGACCGGCATGTCATTTTCTTTTGCGAGGCGTTTGATGCGAGAACTGATTAAAGAGGACTGAACAGGGGAACCGCCCGGCGAATTAATTAACAAAGCCACTGCTTTATGTTGTCCTTTTTTAAAAGCCTTCTCCAAAATTGGGCTCAGCACCTGATCACTTAGACCTCCGCGTGCCCCTGCTGAAATCACTCCAGACATCTTTATAACTCCGACAGATGGCTTGGAGGGTAAAAAAGGGATTTTAAATTTCATACGGGATACATAATCTGTGATTATCAATCAAACAAGAGAACTAACAACATTTTATTCTTATTGTTTTATTCGCCACCCAGTTTTAAAAATCCAAGCTACTATTAAGATACAAATAAATGTAAAGAAACCTATAGCTGAAAGGCTTACCAAAATAGGCACGTCAGCATTCCCAAAAAAAGACCACCTGAAACCAGAAATCAAATAAACCACTGGATTAAACAATGTAATATTTTGCCAGATGGGCGGTAGCATCGAAATAGAGTAGAATGAGCCCCCCAAAAACACTAAAGGCGTAACCACCAGCAGCGGCACTAATTGTAATTGTTCGAAATTTTTTGCCCAAATACCCAAAATAAATCCCAATAAAGAGAATGAGGTACAGGTCAAAATTAAAAATAAAATCATTGGCACAGGATGTATTATTTTGAAGTCTACAAACACAGCTGCTGTCGCTAAAATGACAAGACCAATAAAGAGAGCTTTGGTAGCTGCGGCTCCAACATACCCTAGAACTATTTCAAAATAATTTACAGGAGCCGACAATAGCTCATAAATTGTTCCAATAAATTTTGGAAAATAAATTCCAAAACTTCCATTTGAAGTTGCCTGGGTCATAACCGACAACATTATCAAGCCGGGTACTATAAAAGCACCGTAAGTTATACCCTCCACCTCTTGAATGCGGCTGCCAATAGCTGTTCCAAAAACAACAAAATATAGAGAAGTGGATAAAACAGGTGAGACAAAACTCTGTAGAAGAGTTCTAAAAAACCTCGCCATTTCAAAGAAATAAATCGCTTTGATTGCTTGAAAATTCATTGCACCTATTCCTTAACCAAGTTAACAAAAATTTCCTCTAAAGAAGATTGATCCGTCTGGATATCCCGCAAATTTATTCCTGATTTAGCGAGTTCAGATAGTAACTTCGTGATCCCCGTGCGCTTTTGTTTAGTATCATAAACATAAGTTAAACTCAGACCGTCTTTTGATAGTTCAACATTTCTATCAATCAGCTCATTAGGGATTTTATCTAATTTTTTATGCAGTTCAATTTTTAAAACTTTTTGACCTAATCTTTGCATTAAGGAAGCCTTATCTTCCATTAAAAGCAGCTCACCTTTATTAATTACCCCAACTCTATCGGCAATGGCCTCAGCCTCCTCAATGTAGTGGGTAGTTAAAATTATTGTAACTCCATCAGCTTTCAAATCAGCCACAACATTCCACATGCTCTGGCGAAGTTCTACATCCACGCCCGCAGTAGGTTCATCTAAAAATAAAAGCCTTGGTTCATGACTGAGCGCTTTGGCTATGAGAACACGGCGTTTCATTCCTCCAGATAATTCCATAATTCGAGAGTCTCGCTTATCCCAAAGCGATAGCTTTGTTAAAATTTTTTCTATTAAGGCATCATCTTTTTTCTTACCAAATAGACCGCGGGAAAATTTAATTGTACTAATTACTTTTTCGAATGGCTCTAAAGTTATCTCTTGCGGAACTAAACCAACAAGTTTTCGAGCCTCACGAAAATTCCTTGAAATATCATGCCCACCAATAAATACGGAGCCACTTGACGGAGTTGTAATTCCACAAATAGTCGAAATAAGTGTTGTCTTCCCAGCACCATTTGGACCTAATAATGCCACTATTTCTCCTTTATTCACCTGTAAGGAAATACCTTTCACAGCTTCAAACCCTGTGGCGTAAGTTTTTCGTAATAAATTAACTTCAAGCAGCATAAAAATATTCACCTTATGGACAAAATACACTATAAAAAGATGGAGTTTTTTTGAAAAAAAACAATGAGCTCAGTTAACGTTTCTGATCGTATCAATCATAATCTGGACATTATCTGGATCAGCATCGGGCGTGATCCCATGTCCAAGATTAAAAATATGTGGACCGTTGGAGAGAGCTTTCACAATTTTTTTAGTTTCTTTGATAAGTTCTGTTCCACCAGAAACCATATGAGATGACGCTAAGTTTCCCTGGACACAGCCATCATCTTGAACATTCTGAGCAATCCATTCCGCTGAAACGCTATCATCTATTGCAAGACAGTCTGCTCCAGCTTTTTTTGCAAAACCTATGTACCTATCGCCAGCTTGTCTGGGGAAAGCTATGATTGGGGTTTCTGGATATTTGGTTTTAAGTGCTGCAATAATTTTTTTACAGGGCTCAAGCGCATATTTATCAAAATCATGCCCTTTGAGAGAACCTGCCCAACTATCAAATATTTTGATAACCTCAGCTCCTGCATTTATTTGATGAGACAAATATTCTATAGTTCCCTCTACAAGAAGATTGATTAAATTATCAAACAACTCTGGATTCTCATCTTTTAACAAATGCGCTGGTGCTTGATCAGGGGTTCCACGTCCAGCAACCATATAAGTCGCCACTGTCCAAGGTGCACCAGCAAATCCGATAAGCGTGGTTTCCTTTGGAAGTTCCTGCGATAAAATTTTTACCGTTTCATAAACAGGTGCTAGTGTTTCATTTATTTCGCTTGGTGTTCGCAAGTTTTCGAAATCTAGCTGAGTTTGCAAAGTAGATAGACGTGGCCCTTCACCTGTTACAAACCAAAGGTCAGCACCCAATGCTTGAGGTAAGAGCAAAATATCTGCAAATAATATTGAGGCATCAAAACCATAACGACGGATCGGTTGAAGTGTCACTTCAGCAGCTAATTCACTGTTATAACAAAGCGATAGAAAATCGCCAGCCTGAGCTCTTGTTTCACGGTATTCAGGCAAATAACGACCAGCTTGTCGCATCATCCAGATTGGAGGCACTTCCTGTTTTTCACCTGCCAGAGCCTTTAAAATCTTTTTTGTCATCATCAGCCTTTTTCTTATATGTTCTGTTAGTGTGATTTGTCAGGACAATTGTCAATTATAATTGTCACAATCGTTTCACTCAGTTAGTATCAACCAGCGGAAAATAGCTTAAAGTAAATCATATGAAAAATAACTTCCCCTCTCCATCCTCTCCATTGCGTATTGGCACGCGTGGCTCTCCTTTAGCTTTAGCTCAAGCATATGAGACAAGGAAACGTCTGACTAAGGCCCTCGAAACAACTGAAAATTCTTTTGAAATAATAGTTATCTCAACAAGCGGCGATAGAATTTTAGATAGACCGTTGAAGGAAGTGGGTGGAAAGGGTTTATTTACTAAAGAAATCGAGCAGGAGATGCTTGATAGAAAAATTGATATCGCCGTTCACTCAATGAAAGATATGCCAGTAGAGCAACCAGATGGATTATTACTTGGCTGCTACCTCCCTCGTGAGGATGTCAGAGATGCTTTTGTGTCATCAAAATTTAAAAGCGTTGATGATTTACCTAGTGGTTCTAAAGTTGGAACTTCCTCACTTAGACGCAAAGCTCAACTTAAATTTTCTCGGCCAGATCTTGAAGTAGTTGAATTCAGGGGTAACGTCCAAACCCGTTTACAAAAACTGAAAGATGGCGTCGCTACGTGTACATTCTTAGCCATGGCTGGTTTAAACCGCTTGGGATTGCAAGAGGTGGCCCAAAGCGCAATAAATCCAAATGAAATGTTGCCCGCGATAGCACAGGGCGCAATTGGAATAGAATGGCGACAAAAAGACAAACAAATAACTGAATTACTTGAAAGGATACACCACAAAGAAACAGGGCAGCGATTAAGTGCAGAGAGAGCGTTTCTTGCGGAATTAGATGGTTCTTGTGAAACCCCAATTGCGGGCTTGGCCATAATTGAAGGTTCATCATTAAAATTTACTGGGCAAGTTTTGCGCACTGATGGATCAGAATCTATCTTTGAAACTGGTTCTTGTAATATTGAAGATGGACCAGAATTAGGTCGAGAAATAGCACAGAAAATTTTAGCTCAGGCAGGGTCTGATTTCTTTGATTGGAGGGATTGAGCCTATTATAATTTTGGTAACACCTTACCTGGATTCATAATCCCTTCTGGGTCAATTGCATTCTTAATTTGACGCATTACCTCTAAAGCCACCGGATCTTTGCGTCTATCCATAGAAGACAGCTTAGATAACCCAATACCGTGTTCTGCAGAAAAACTCCCACCTAATTTTAGAACGACATTTTCTATTGCCTCCATTATTTTGTCTTTATGTTTTTCATCGTCTTTACTTGGCCAAACAGTGTAATGAACATTTCCGTCACCAAGATGAGATACAACCAAAACATCGGCTTCAGGGTCTAAATCAGGTAGCTTTTTCTCCATAATGGTGAAGAATTTAGCAACCTTATCTAATGGTACCGCGATGTCATTATTGATTAGAGGAGTTCTTAAGAGAGAGATTTCCGCTGCAGCCTCACGACGCTCCCACATAATCAGTCTTTGCTCTTCATTCTGGGCAATATGGGCGTCTAAGATAATATCCCTATTCAAGTTCTTATTTAAAATGCTTTCTAGTTCACCACTGAGTAACACCTGCCCGTCATCTCCAGATCGCGAAAATAATTCTACGGTCGTTTCTAATTCAACCAAAACTAAATGCTCATAGTCTTTTTGAAATGGCTTCCGCGAAGCAGAGGATAACTCCATGTAACCCTGGATATATCTTTTTGGCATATATTCATATGCCGCAACTGCCCCTCCAGTGCCATCCTGCAATTCATTTAATAAACTAAGAGCATTTTCAAGACTTTTAACTGCAATCATGGCAGTTGCATAAGCTTTAGGTTTCGGAAAAAGTTTTAATACAGCCTGTGTTATTATCCCTAACGTACCCTCAGCTCCAATAACTAGATCTCGCAAACAGTAGCCTGAATTATCTTTGTGCAACTCAGACATCAGATTCATTATTTCACCGCTTGGTAAGACAATTTCCACTCCCAAAACTAGATCACGAGTATTACCATACTTAAGCACATTTGAACCCCCGGCATTTGTAGACAAAACACCGCCTATAGTCGCCGATCCACGAGCACCAAACGTAAGCGGAAACATTAAATCATTTTCGTTTGCGACCTGATGCAAACTCGTTAGAATTACTCCAGCCTCAACGATAGCAATTTTCGAATTTAATCGAATTTCATGAATTTTATTCATCCTTTCCATAGAGATGGAAATAGCATCATCTGAATATGTGCCTCCGTTGAGACCAGTGTTGCCACCTACAGGAACTATTTTTGCTTTAAAGGTAATGGCTAATTTTATGACTTTAGACACTTCTTCGGTAGAAGCTGGACGAACAACGCATAAAGGCTCAAAACTATATTGACCTAACCAGTCTGACGAATACCGCTCTTTGTCAGCACCAGTAAGCACATTTTGATCACCCAAGACCTTCTTAAGTTCGCCAATTAAGGACATAGAAACCACCAAGAATGAAGCATGTGATATAAACTAGACCTGTATCAATTCTAAATCAAATAAAGAAGAGTATCTGATTAAAGCTTAATGCCATTTAGCAATTGGAGGTAAACTCATTAAAACAGCATCTGCGTCATGACCAGTTGTTAATCCAAATTTTGTTCCACGGTCATAAACAAGATTATATTCAGCATACAGACCACGATGTACTAACTGCTTTTCTTTGTCAAAATCCGAAAAAATATCATTTTTGCGCTTCTCTATAAGAGGAAGATAAGCAGGTAAAAATGCCTTTCCAATGTCTTTAGTTAAATTAAAATCAGCTTCCCAATGTCCAGTGCAACGGTCATCCATAAAAATTCCACCGACACCTCTAGCCCGGTTCCTATGCGGGATGAAAAAGTATTGGTCAGCCCAAGACTTTAAATCAGAATACAAACCAGCCCCATGAGGTTCTACGAATTTCTCAAGGGTTTCATGAAAATGCGCCGTGTCCTCTTCAAACTCTAAACAAGGATTGAGATCAGACCCGCCACCAAACCACCAGGCGTGAGGAGTCCAAAACATCCTTGTGTTCATATGAACAGCAGGACACTGGGGGTTTTGCATATGGGCCACTAAGCTGATGCCACTTGCCCAGAACCTCGGGTCTTCTTTTATCCCAGGTATATCTTTTCGCGCAGCCATCGCTCTTTGAGCCTCAGGTCCTAAATCCCCATAGACAGTAGATACGTTTACACCAACCTTTTCAAATACTCGGCCATTCCGCATCACGCTCATTATTCCGCCTCCAGCATTGCTACCATCATCAGCAGTACGCTCAGTTTCTTTAACTTCAAAGACACCTGGTGCCTTGTCTGAAAATGGACCAGAGGAATGATCAATTTCAATTTTTTTAAATGCACTAACAATTTCGTCTCTGAGAGATTTAAACCAACTACTAGCGAGCGCCTTTTCAGTTTCAAACATTAACAGAAAATCTCCAAACAACTTCCAAAAACATTGGCTATGAACTTATAAAGTGTCAATGGAACAGCAAAAACTATCAAGAAGTCAAAAACCTAGTGTGCAGCAATAGAAACAGGATCTATTAAGCTTCGTCCCCCATCAGCATTAATAACCTGACCGGTAATAAACCCAGCCGCATTAGAGGCTAAAAAATGAACCGCCTCAACTACATCAGACGCAGGAGCAATTCTTCCGGCGGGAGTGTGGGCTTCAATTTCTTTTCTGAAATCAGGGTTTTCTCTTAATTTATCCTGCAAACTAGCAGACATAACAGATCCAAACGACACTGCATTTACTCTTATTCGGTGTTGAGCGAGTGCCACAGCCATTGACCGCGTCATTTGCTCTAATGCTGCTGTTGAAATTGAATAAGCTAGAAGTTCCGGCTGAGTTAACCGAGCTGCGATAGAAGAAAGGTTTATAATTGTACCCGCAAACTCATGATCCTGTTCCTCATCTTGTTTTATCATCCGCTTTGCTACCATTTGCGATAATCTTAGTGAGGTCATTAAATTTTGTTGTAGTAATTTTTCGACTGTTTCATCATCCATATCCAACGGATCGGTAGTTGCCATTTGACGCGAAGCGTTAACGAGTACATCCACTCGGTCAAATGCATCTACCGTTGCAGAAAGAAGATTGGCTAAAGTTAATTTTTCCCGCAAATCACCCGCAAAATATCTAACATTACTATCTTCAGCAGTTTCACCTAACTCTTTTTTAAGCGATTTTTCGTCAATGTCAGCATACATAACGTTGGCACCATTTTCGGCAAATTGACGAGCTATAGAAGCTCCGATTCCGTTTGCCGCTCCTGTGATAATAGCGGTTTTTCCATCAATTGAAAAAGACATCTTATGGTTTCCTAAAGCTATAAATTTATTTGGGTTTCGCACGTATCACTTTAAATTTTTTTGACCCTGAAAGTTCAGTAAAAGAAGAAAAGTGATCGTTAATCGCATCCTCATATGGTAGGTGTCTATTCGCAACCATCCAAAGCGTACCAGATTTTTTTAAATTACGCGAGGCAACTTTTATAAAATCAACTCCAAGGCTTGGCATCGCTTTACCCAGGTAGTGAAATGGAGGATTCATAATTATAAAATCTAAAAGTTTTGGGGCGTCCCATTTCAGTGCATCACACCAATAAAATTTCACCCTCTGATCATTGACATTATTTTTGGCTAAATTTAGAGCATTGAAGTCAGCTTCTATAAAATGTAATTCACTAATGCTATTTGTTTCCAGCACTTTGGCGCTTAAATAACCCCATCCTCCTCCTAGATCAGCCCCAGCTCCTGATAAATCTTGAGCTGCAGCATCTACTAATATTTCAGACCCTGGATCAATTCCGTCTGAAGAAAAAACTCCAGCTTGAGTTTCAAAACTACCCTCTACCACTATTGGAAAGTCTTCATAGATTTGTAAATCTGCAGGTGTTTCAAACCATACAGTTTTTCCATGTGCCTTGGAAATAACGTTTGCAATTTTCGTTCGTTTTTTTAAATCGCGTATTATTGACTCGATTCCAGAAGTTTTGTTTCCATCTACAATTATCAAACCTTCAGGAACGGCTTTTGTTGCCAAATAAATTAAATGCCTAGCCAACTTTTTTGATTTTGGTATTGAAATTATTGCTAGATTAAATTTCTGTTGCGAAATATTTTGAACGCATTTTATACCTGCTGTTTCGAGTTGATCCACAACAGGATAAAACGTTTGATATGTAACCAAATTATCAAAAGAAAGAGACAAGCAGTGAGTTACTGACTCTGGATTGAAAAAAATCACTTTATCATCTGGGGAAAATAAAAGGCCAAATTTTCTCTGTAAAAATTCTATGCGTTCAGGAAACATAAATTAAAATTTCCAATAGTTATTAATAGAAAGATTTCACTCTTTTTCCATCGTACATTGCAAAGGATGCTGATGCTGTCTAGCACAATCCATTACTTGCGCCACTTTTGTTTCGGCGACCTCATAGCTGAAAACTCCAACAACAGCCAAGCCTTTTTTGTGAACTGTAATCATGATATCGAAAGATTGTGCATGAGTGAGACCAAAAAACTTCTCCAAAATCATTACTACAAATTCCATCGGAGTATAGTCATCATTCAGTAATAGAACTTTATAGAGCGGGGGCCGCTTTGTTTTTGGCTTAGCTTTGACCAACAGTTCCTGGTCTTCATCATCATCTTTTTTTTCAGACATTATTTGTTCCGATAAAAATTTTTTAGTCAAATTTAATGTTATTTTCGCATAAGTTTATATATAGACACAAATTCTCTATAGAAAAGGGACTAAAATTTTACTTAATAGAGCATTTAAATGCATTAGATGTTGTGGTGATTTACCGTGAGCACACAATATGTGGTATTTTTAAAAAAATATCTTTAAATTTTAATGGTTTATTTGACGAACTTATCCTAATATTGTTACATGTCAGCCAACAGCCCGGAGAGGCTAACTGAGGCAGTAAAGGAAAATCACTTGAGACGAAGGCAAGTTTCGCCGGCGAGGGTCGGTGCTATATTACTCTCTTTTTTGTTCTGCGTAACCGCACCCATGGTTTTATTGGCAAACCAAAAGTATGCGGCCATGGTAATGGATGTACGCAGTGGTAAAATTTTACATTCTGAAAATGCCAATAAACAGTTGCATCCAGCTTCTCTCACAAAAATGATGACATTATACGTAGTTTTTCAAGCTGTAGAGAATGGTGAAATATCATTAGATAAAAAAATAAAAATATCACGTCACGCAGCATCCGAGCCGCCCTCTAAGCTTGGATTAAGATCTGGGCAAAAAGTAAAATTGAGATATTTAATAAGAGCAGCTGCTATTAAGTCTGCAAATGATGCAGCAACGGCACTAGGTGAAGCTATTGAAGGTTCAGAGGCAGCCTTCGCTCGAAGAATGAACAGAACCGCCAAAGCGATTGGAATGAGCCGGACTAGATTTAAAAATGCTCATGGGCTAACAGAGACTGGGCACTTATCCACTGCACATGATATGACGATTTTAGGTCGTCACTTGTTTTTTGACTTTCCCGAATACTACCATTTGTTTGCTCGTACAACTGCCTTTGCTGGATCCACTCAGGTCCGCAACACTAATCGCAGGTTTTTAAATCACTATCGTGGGGCAGACGGTATTAAAACTGGTTATACAAGGGCAGCTGGTTTTAATCTGGTTGCATCCGCCAATAGAAATGGTGAGAGGATTATCACTACGGTTTTTGGAGGAAGAAGCACAACTACTAGAAATGCACAAGTAGCAAAACTAATGGATCTCGGCTTCAAAAAAGCCCCTAGACACGTTAAGATTCAAAAACCAAAACCACCCTCTTACAGGGCTATAGCGACAGCTTCCCCATCAACAACTATCTCTAAAAGCTTACGTCCTCAAATACGTCCTGGAAATAGTGAAACTCACATATTGGTGTCAAATAATTCATATAAATCTGATATTTTTTCTGCTCTAAAGCAGGCCCACTTATCAGGTAAGCTAGTGGAGCAATCGTCTGAGGTATACACTGATATTTCATATAATTCTGAGCCCAAGCCTGCATACAATATCGAAACAGTTAAATACCCAAAAACGATCAGTCGCCTTACATCATCTGGGCAAAAAGATTGGGGTATTGATGTTGGCACTTACCCAAATCGATTTACTGCTGATAAAATACTTATAAAAACAGCCTTGTCAGAAATGATATCGTTAGAGGGTTCATTAAGAAAAGTAGTCAAAAATAAATATGGGTTTAGAGCAACTTTCCTTGGTCTATCCGAAAAGAAGGCAGGACAAGCTTGTAAACGCCTTAAAAATAGAAACATAAGTTGTGATATAATTTCGCCAGGCTAGCTGTTAGCTGCTATCATAAGATCACGGGTATAGGATACTTTTGGGTCCTGAAAAATTTGCTCTGCAAAACCACTCTCAACTATATCACCTTGCTTCATTACAAGCACCCGATGTGACATGGCACGAATAACCGCAAGATCGTGACTGATAAATATATAAGCTAACCCATACTTTTCTTGTAGTTGCTTTAATAACTTTACTATTTGAAATTGTACCGTTCTGTCTAAAGCCGAAGTAGGCTCATCCAAAATAACTAGTTTAGGCTTAAGCACCATGGCGCGAGCGATGGCTATCCTTTGTCTTTGACCTCCAGAGAATTCATGTGGGTATCGATTTTTAAATTTTGGATCTAAACCAACTTCTCGCATTACGTCATCTACTAAAAGTTGGGTATCTTCAAAACTTGCTGACTGATGGACTTCTAAACCCTCAGCTATTATCTGCGTACAAGTCATACGAGGTGACAGTGATCCAAAAGGGTCTTGAAATACAATTTGCATATCAGATCGTATTCGTCGTAATTCTCGTGTTTTTAATGAACCAATGTCATTACCATCGAAATAAATTTTACCCTCGAACTCAATTAATCTCATAAGAGCTAAAGCAATAGTTGATTTCCCCGAGCCACTTTCACCTACTATTCCCAATGTTTCACCCTTTTTTACCTCAAAAGACGCAGCATTAAGAGCTTTGATATGACCTGCTGTCCGCTTGAAGAAACCTTGATAAACAGGAAACCAAACCTTGGCATTTTCAGATTTCAAAATTACCTTAGAGTTTGAAGATATTGGTTTTGGGCCCGAGGCTGATATTGCTTTCAAAAGCTTTTTTGTATACTCGTGCTTAGGCTTTTCAAAAATACTATCGGTGGTTCCTTGCTCAACTATCCTCCCAGCATTCATCACACAAACGCGATCAGCTATTTGCCTGACTATTTTTAGATCATGTGTAATGAAAAGCATCGACATTCCAAATTCTTTTTTTAAACTTTCTAAAAGATTCAAAATTTGGGCTTGAATTGTAACATCTAAAGCTGTGGTAGGCTCATCTGCTATCAATATTTTAGGACGGTTTGCTATCGCCATCGCAATCATAACACGCTGTCGTTGACCTCCAGACAATTGATGCGGATAGGCATTTAGCCTCAACTTAATGTCGGTTATTCCTACCTTTTCTAAAAGACTTATACAATTTTCTCGCAATCTTTCTTTATTCAAGTTTTGGTGGAGCGATACCGTTTCTGATAACTGCTGCTCAATGGTATGCAGTGGATTAAGCGATGTCATGGGTTCCTGAAATATAAAGCTTACCTGGTTCCCTCTCAGTTTCTGCAACGCCCTTTCATCGTTTGAGGCAACTGAATTTCCATCAATAGTTATTTTACCATTAACTAAAGCAGATTTTCCTAATAAAGCGGCAGTACTTAGTGCAGTTACTGATTTTCCCGACCCACTTTCTCCAACTAAAGCGACCGTTTCACCTTTGTTAACCTGAAACGATATATTGTTAACTGCTCCAAATTCTACTCCATCTTGCAAGAAGCTAATGTTAAGATCTGTTACACTTAGAATAGGATTCATTTAAAGGTCTTTCTAGGGTCGAATGCGTCACGCACACCTTCAAAAATAAACACTAATAAGGCCAACATTATTGAAAATGTAAAAAATGCAGTAAAGCTTAGCCATGGTGCCTGAATGTTTTGTTTTGCCTGTAAAGTTAATTCTCCCAAGGAAGGCGCCGAGGACGGCAAACCGAAACCGAGAAAGTCCAAAGCCGCCAAACTAGCAATCGTTCCTGTCACAATAAATGGCAGCATGGTAAGAGTAGCCACCATGGCATTTGGAAGCATGTGTTTAAACATAATTTTCCAATTTGAAACACCTAACGCTTTTGCTGCTCTAACATATTCTAAATTTCTGGCACGCAAGAATTCTGCTCTTACAACACCCACTAGTCCCATCCAGCCAAATAGAACCGACAAAAATACGAGCAACCAAAAACTACGGCCAAGTATCGCAAACATAATTATGATTATATACAATGAAGGAACGCCAGACCAAATTTCAATAAATCGCTGAAAAAGTAAATCTGTTCTGCCACCAAAGTAACCCTGAACAGCGCCTGCAATAATACCAATCAAGCTAGCCAGACTTGTGACTATGATCGTGAAAACAATCGAGAGCCTAAATCCATAAATCACCCGAGCTAAAACATCTCGCTTGGTGTCATCTGTTCCAAGAATATTTTGACTGTTCGGAGGTAGTGGAGCTGCGCCAGGGCGATCAACTGGGGTATCATATGAATATGGAATAATCGGCCATAAAGAATACCCTTGTACAAATGACGGTGTATTGAAATCAAACGTGGTATTGGAAATTGCCTCCATAATTTCTTCTGGCGAGTCAAAACAGTTCTCCAATCCCCCAGACATAATGAGACACTGAACTTCAGGATCTCTGTAGACCGCCTCCGTTTTGAAATCCCCTCCGAAAGCCGTTTCAGGATAAAAATTGGCAATAGGAAAAAAATATTCACCCCTATACTTCACAAGGATAGGTTTATCATTTGCTATTAGCTCAGCAAAAAGTGAAACAACAAAACAGATGCTAAATATAACCAACGACCAATAAGCACGTTTATTTGCTCTAAAATTACGCCACCTGCGCTTATTAAGAGCAGAGATCCGCATCAGCCTTGTCTCCCTTCAAAATCAATACGCGGATCAATAAAAACATACATTAGATCAGATAATATTCCGACTATAAGCCCAATGAGCCCAAATACAAAAAGTGTCCCGAAGATTACTGGATAATCACGTGCGACTGCAGCCTCAAAACCCATGCGTCCAAGACCATCAAGAGAGAAAATTGTTTCAATGATTAAACTACCTCCAAAAAATACACCTATAAAAACTGCTGGAAATCCTGCTATAACAATCAACATTGCATTTCTAAATATGTGGCCATAAAGAATTTGTTTTTCTTTCAAACCTTTGGATCTTGCCGTGATCACGTATTGTTTTTGGATTTCATCAAGAAAGCTATTTTTCGTAAGCAATGTAAGAGTAGCAAATCCAGATATAGATGAAGCGAGAACCGGTAAAGTTATATGCCATAAATAATCTTTCATTTTCCCAATCACAGATAGATTTTCAAAGTTTTCCGAAGTCAATCCACGGAGTGGGAAAAATTGATAATAAGACCCGCCGGCAAAAAGAACCAATAACAATATCGCAAATAAAAAACCCGGAATAGCATATGCGAGTATAATTACTCCACTAGTCCAAGTATCAAAATCACTGCCATCGGTCACCGCCTTTTTGATGCCTAAAGGTATGGAAACTAGGTAAGCTAAAAGAGTTGACCACAAACCTAAAGTAATCGAAACAGGCATTTTTTCTACAACCAAATCAACGACACTTATGGAGCGAAAGTAGCTTTCTCCAAAGTCAAACCGCATATAATCCCAAAGCATATTTAAAAAACGCTCAACTGGTGGCTTGTCAAAACCAAACTCCTTCTCAAGTTCTTTAATATAATCATCAGGCAAACCTCGAGCTCCAGCGTAAGATCCATCATTGTTATTGCCTACTTCTCTGCTTCCCCCAGAAAAGGCTTCAAAAACATCACCCTCACCTTCGATTTGAGCCAGAATTTGTTCTACTGGTCCGCCTGGAACAAATTGTACAAGAGCAAAATTAATTATTAATATCCCCAGTAAAGTTGGGAATATTAATAAAAGTCGACGAATAATATATGCGCCCATAAACTACCTTAAGGCCCCAGATGACCTAAGCGCCTCAGCCTTGGTTGTATTGAACCACCAAAAATCAAGATAACCCAAGTCAAAAGGCGGTATTTCATCAGGATGTTCATACATATCCCAATACGCGACCCGGTAAGTATTATTATACCACTGCGGCACCCAAAACCTAAGCGCTCGTAATGCGCGGTCTAAGGCTTTAACAGATGTTTTCAATTCAGCTTTGTTTTCAGCATTAATCACGTATTCAATTAGTGCATCAATAGCCGGGTTGCTAACGCCCGCAGAATTAAAAATCGATACATCTGAATTTTCAGAGCCAAAATACTGTTTTAAATTGGAAGACGGCTCTAAAGACATTGGATGTTGTGTTGTAAGCATATCAAAATTATAATTTCTCTTGCGGTCGGTAAATTGTGCCGAATCTATTCTTTCATATTTAGCATCGATACCTGCCGCCCTAAGATTATCGACGTATGGTAAAATAACTCTGTCAAATGCTGGGCTGCGCTCAATGATTTCAAGGGAGAACAGTTCTCCATTGGAATTTCTTCGGAGACCATCATCACCAACTACCCAACCAGCAGCATCAAGTAACTTCGAAGCTGCTCGAAGATTTTTTCGGTCTAATGCCCTCAAACCTGATACAGAAGCAGTTACTACTGCATCATCTAAAATACCAAGAGGCAAATCATCCGCCAATGGTTTTAATAAGGCCAATTCACCTTTACTCGGTGTACCTTCTGCCGCCAAATCAGAATTTTCCCAAAAGGAATTCACACGAGCATACTGCCCATAAAATAGAGACTCATTCGACCATTCAAAATTATAAAGTAAACCTATTGCCTCTCGAACTTTAGGATCCGAAAACTTTGATTTTCTTAAATTCATAACAAACGCTTGCCCAGTTGCAATTCCACCGTCTGGAAGCGTTTTTTTAATAACTTTACCTTCATTCAAAGCAGGAAACTCATAAGCAGTCGCCCAGTTTTTCGATACGTTTTCAATACGCATCGTATACTCTCCAGATTTAAAACCTTCTAATGCTGCACTACTATCAGCAAAATATTCAACCTCTATAGTATCGAAATTTGATCTTCCTTTCATCAATGGCAGATCAATCCCCCAGTAGTCTTTATTTCGTTTGTAAGTAATGCGTTTATTCACTTCAAACTCTTCCATAACATATGGTCCAGAACCAATTGCAATTTCCATTCTGCTTTCATCTAGCCTAGCACCAGTCTGTTCAAACCATGCCTTGGACATAACAGGCAAGCCCCCAACGATTGGTATCGCGTCTCGCTTTGATGCTTCAGGATTGAAAAAGTATTTTATTTTTTTGGGACCTAAAACCTCTGTGTCTTTCACAACTTGATCCAAAATTGCCTTATAACTAGCCAATCCCTGGTCTAAAAACAGTTGAAAAGTATACTTTACATCATCAGCAGAAACAGATGTCCCATCCGAGAAGCGCGCGTCCTCTCTTATGTTGAAAATCACCCATGATTGATCCTCTGGGTATTCAATACTTTCAGCAAGCAAACCATATAGTGAACCCACTTCATCTGCGGTACCGTCTAATAACGACTCAAAAGGTGCTGAAGCAAGTGCACCAGCCCTTCCTTTTCTTGTATAGGGGTTCATCGAGTCAAAGGTTCCCATACTCCAAATAGAAATATCTCCACCCTTAGGTGCATCTTTATTTACATATTTTAAGTGAGAGAAATCTTCTGGATAAGTTAGTTCTCCAAAAAAATTAAAACCGTGTGATTTTGTTATTTTTTCACTCGCCCAGACTACCCCACCCAGTAAAAAAACTAGATACAGCGTCACCAGCGAATTCAAAATGAAGAGTGAAAACAGATTTCTGCCAATTTTAGCGCGGACGTTTTCTTTTCCAGACCGTTTTTTCATTGGAAACCCCCTGATTGATCCATACCTAAGTTTTATGGATCAATCAGGGGGTTTCAAGGGGATCAAGGCAATTAAATAAAAATAAATCACCCCTAATTATTTGAACAAGAAATTATAAATGCTCAAATGAGCTATTTGACTGTAGCAAGATACGCTATCAGATTAGCCCGATCTACTGGCTTTTTTAATCCAGAAAAACCCATTTTGGTTCCGGCAGCATACTTTTTTGGGTTTTCAAGGAAACCGTCTAAATTTTCTGGAGACCATGTTTCAGCGACTGCTACGAGGGCTCCCGAATAGCCATATCCGTCTACTGAGCCCACCGCCCGATCAACCACAGCATATAAATGAGGTCCTGTACCATTTGAGCCATCTTCCAACTTATGACAAGCTTTACATTTTCCAAAAACCTTGGCGCCCTTGTCTATATCTGCCGCCAAATAAAGCTCAGCAAATTGCGGCCCCTCATCCTCCATATCCTCGGCCTCCACTTCAGCTTCGGCAACTTCAATGGCATATCCCGCCGCATAATCGCCACCGTGGCTTCCACCAACATGATATAGTTCTTCAGCTGCCCAATTTCCCAAAAGATAAATTAAGAGAGCTCCACAAAAGCCGCCCAACACCTTCGTCCCCGTCATTGTATCCATAGAATTAACCTTTTGCCTGAATTTGCGCGATATCTACTCTTTTCCATTGGGATTATGCAAGGTGTAAGGTATATACGTACAAGAAAATAAACCAAAATCGGATAAAAATGACAAACAGGATCGCCTTTCAAGGAGCTTTAGGAGCTTACTCCCACGAAGCTTGCATTGCATACAGGCCTGATATGGAGCCTTTACCCTGCCAAACCTTTGGTGATGTGTTGCGTGCTGTGCGTGATAGTGACGCAGAACTTGCTATGCTACCTGTTGAAAACTCATCATACGGCAGGGTCGCTGATAGCCACCGTCTGTTACCAGAATCAGGCCTGCACATAATTGATGAATGCTTCACTAGAGTAAGAATCTCACTCATGGCAAATGCAGGTACTAAATTAGAAAATATCAAGTCTGTTAAGGCGCACTTGGTTTTATTACCCCAAGCTCAGCGTTTTTTGGACAAGCATAAAATAGGAACTGATGCTGCGGCAGATAGTGCAGGCGCAGCAGCTAAATTGGCAATTTCTAAAAGATTAGACGAAGGCGTATTAGCGAGTAAACTTGCCTCCGAAATATACGGTTTAGAAGTTCTAGCACAAGACATAGAAGACTACGGGCATAATACCACGAGATTTCTTGTAATGTCACAGGCGCCAAATTTAGAGCGCCGAGGAAATAATAAATTAATGACAACTTTCGTTTTTCAGGTTCGAAACATACCTGCCGCCTTATATAAAGCGATGGGAGGATTTGCCACTAATGGTGTAAACATGACCAAACTTGAAAGTTATATGGTAGGAGGTTCTTTTACTGCAACGCAATTTTATGCGGATATTGAGGGGCATCCAGATGATGCAAACGTTGCTAGAGCGCTTGAAGAATTAGGCTATTTTACCGATAGCTTGTCGATACTCGGTGTTTACCCTACAGACGAGAAACGGTTTTAAGCGCTGTATTTTGTAAATTACATTATTCAGTCATGTAAGCGATCTGAAAGCCATTTTTCCAAAAGGAAATTAGCTATTGATCCTTTTCGTGCAGGAAACATACTTTGATTTAAACCTGCAAAAATATCTAGAAGCTCTGATTTTCCAATCCACCTAGCGTCTTCAATTTCATTCGTATCAATTGTAATTTCTTCACTTTCAGCGATTCCATGACATCCGAACATAAGGGAATTAGGAAAAACCCAAGGCTGGCTCGCCAAATAAGAGACATTCCCTACTTTAATACCACTTTCTTCCATCACTTCTCTTCTAACAGCCCCCTCTATTGTTTCTCCAGGCTCTACAAAACCAGCTAACAAAGAGTACATCTTTTCAGGCCAATTGGGCGACCTACCAAGCAAAACCTTATCACCTTTTGTGATTAACATGATCACAACTGGATCTGTTCTAGGGAAATGAGAAACTCCACAATTCCCACAGTTTTTTTGCCATCCAGAAAGTGCGGTTTTAAGTAATGAACCGCAGGAGGAACAAAATTTTTGGGTGATATTCCAGTGAAACAAGCCCTTAGCAATTGAACAAAGCTCTGCTTCTCTTTTACTCAGATTTAACATTTGGCCTCTTAGTTCACAAAAGGCATATTTTTTATCTAACCTTGGATGGAGCTGTTGAGTTGGATCAAAAAATAAGTTTGAATCAGGCTGATCTCCACCAGAAGGCTCCCATTGAGAAATATCAAAAGCAATATAATTTTTTTGGTTTTCAGATCCTAAGAAGATTTCGAGAGCACCTTCACATAGCGGATGGGGAAACTCAAACCTTGCCAAAGAAGGTTCGCTCTCTAGATCCATTAAAATTTTGCCACGCCAAACAAAGATTATAGAATCACCCTTTGAAGCTCTTGCCTTTTCTGTTCCGCGAGAAGCTGCAGCCCTGTTTAAACCAGAACTACCAAAAGTTACGTCTTCAGCATTTTTCACAAGGCTATCTCCACTAAAATCCCATTTATAGTGATAGAATACTTTTGATTAGAAGCAATAAGGTTACAGTAAAGATCTTGAATAAAGACCCAAAAAGTTGTAAAGAGATCCTGAGAGGTTGGTCGGGCAAGCGCCTCGCCAACCCGGTCAGGTCCGGAAGGAAGCAGCCGTAACGAGCCCCGTTTGGGTCGCACTTAACCTCTCACCTTCAGCATTAATTATTGCTTGAACTTAGTGACCTTGCCCAGTTTTCTTGGTCTTTTGTCTCGACGGCACATGGGCGAATTCTGCGAAGCCTCTGTAATGCTTTGTCCGGGTTCTCTCCAAATTCCACCATAATCCTTAAAACAATCATGCCTGTCCTTCCACAACCTCCTCGACAATGCACCAGAATTCTACTTCCTTCATTAATTTTTTGATGCACATTTTTTGAGATTGTGTCCCATAAGTCCTCCCTCTGCTTATCAACTATGCCAAAATCTTTTATGGGAAAATGCAACCACAATATATTTTTGTTTGCCATCAGAGAGTGAAAATCTCTCATACCAAGATTTTCCATTTCTTTTTTCTCTGTTAAAGATATTATTACAGAAGGCTTCCAATTTATAATTTCTTCAATATCAGCTGGAAAGTCCCCATTTAGACCTGGAAGAGGGCTCAACCCTAATAGTGCAGGTCCAATCGATATTTCAGTAACTTCAAAGGGCTGCATAAGAATTTTCTTTTCCCGTTATATTGATGACTGGACGTCTAGCACACAAACACATAGCTTATAATTACCTTCAACTAAGAACA
>JAQWIK010000074.1 GCA_029248915.1 Paracoccaceae bacterium
GTGTTTGTCGTTTCACTTAATCAGCAAATAAGGAATTCGTTATGCAAAATATCAAAAATTTTATGCTGTCAATTGCTATGGCATTATTGGTGGCCGGTTGTCAGGTTACTATTCCACCAGCCAATAACCAAAACGCTAATAACAGCGGCACAAATGCTACATCGTTAACTATTTTGGATGCTAAAGCGCTTAGAGGATCAGAAAAAGTTAGTGTACACGCTTATTCCTACACTCGCGGTAGCGATTTTTGTTCCAGAACAATCGCATTAAAATTTTCTAGTGAGTTGCCGTATACTCAAACCTTAATTGCTATGAGAAATAGGGCCCTAGTCACAGGAGCAAATGCGCTTTCGATCACAGGTTGGGAAGAAAAGAACGGGATTACAACTTTTACAGGTCACTTTTTTGATTGCCATTCAAAGAAAGGTCTGTAGCAGAGACTTAGAACGGTCGAAACAGTATCAGGCTGTTTCGACAGCCGTTCCTGTAACTGAAACAATTACGTAATTTTTTGAACCGAACGCTGTCGTAGTCAAATTCATATTGTACCCTAGAACAGCATTTGCACCCTGTTTGATAGCGTTAGCCTTCAACTCCACGTTTGCCTCTTCAATAACTTTTTTAAATATATTATTATTTTCTACAGATTTCTTTTTACGTCTTAATCGGTCTAAAATTGTTGTTTTTTCGTGAGGAGTACCGGTTAAAGTAGCTTCGCCATGGACAATGCCAAAACGTTTTTTTACTCGAAGATTAGGTGCAGTTTCACTCGTCAGTGTAATACTTTCGAACTTTTCGAACAGGTGATCTAAAGATCGGGCATTCGTCGGTTTTTTGGTATTATTAGCTGCATTTATTTTCGTCTTAACCAACGATTTTACATAACAAGCTATACACAAGCCCTCATGGTTACGTGATGCGTTAGTTTCACTGTATCCCATTTTTACATTGCACTCTGCGCAACTAGCCATTTTCAATCACCATTCCAATTAAAATTTTTTTATCTCGTGAGTTTTTCAACCATGTCAGAATTAGCCTGCATGAGGCGCGCTGATCCATTAAATTGCTGTTGAGCTTTAATCATTGCCGTAAGTTCATCGGTCACATTTACGTTGGACCTCTCCAACCCGCCAGTTTTAAGCTCAGCAAAGCCAGCCTCTAGAGGTGACCCTAGGGTTAACAAACCAGACTTTTCAGTTGCTGAAAATCTAGCATTGCCCTGCTCTTTTAATCCTGTAGGATTTGAAAAAATTCCTAAAGTTAGTGAGCTTATTGGAGTCAGGTTTTGCTCACCATATCTGGCTGATATTTTGCCATCCTCAGAAATTTTTAATTCTGACATTATAACGTCTTCTTGCTGAGTTGGAATTTGAATAGGAAATAGAGTTTCAATGCCACCAGCAATTGGAGCAAAGGCGCCCTCAATTAGAGGCGCGCCCAGAACACGATGATTATCTCCAGTGGTAAGAAAGCCATTTTCATCAAGGCCAAAAGCACCATTCCTTGTAAAAGAAACACTATTATCTTTTACGTTTTGAATGGCAAAAAACCCATTGCCAATAAGAGCCATGTCAGTAATATTTTCTGTAGACAGCACAGCACCTTGGCCGTCACTAATTCTTGTCTCATCGACAAAAGAACCCAAACCGCTGGAAACACTTTTAACTGCATCCGGAAGCAATCCACCCGCAAAATCTGAAAAAGAAACTAAGGATTTCTTGAAACCATTAGAATTTGCATTTGAAACGTTATTTGAGATAACAGACAGTTCATGCATTGCTGAAGACATGCCGGATTTAATTATTGAAAACATCAATTGCTCCTAGTTTGAATTAAAAGAGCAAATTATATACCAAGTAGTTCAGTATTAGCTTATAAAATCAAATAAAGACTTGCTGGTAACCCTTGTGAAAGTTGCTTGAGCAGCATCTTTCTGTGTCATTAGAAATTCAAGCTGGGTTAGAATACTTGCCAGGTCTGCATCTTTTATTTCAGAGATATCCTCTTCTAATACGAGTAGAATGTCTTGAGCAGACACTTCCGCGTCCTGTGCTCTACGCGCAGAAGCACTTACCTCGGCTCTTTTTGTTGCAAAATGCTCAAAGGCATCGCTAATTTTAGAGCGAATAGTTTCACTCTGCAAATCTTTTTCAGCAATATTTTCCTTGGTTGATCCATTACTTGGATCAATCACCTGGATAGTTGGATCAACAACTGCATCGCCTAAATATTTAAATTCACTTATTATAAGCTCGTTTATGTTCCCAGTTAAAACTAGTTCATTGTTCCCATTGAAACTTGCAGTCAACCCTGTCGCTGCCGTTTGACTATTAATCGAACTAGCTATGGCAGAAAAATCATTGCCGAATACATCTTGGTTTATGTTAATAGTTTTTTCACCCGCCTCTATCGAAAAAGACATGTTAGCTTTTGGGCCTGTATTTGGCAGCTTGATCGTTGCAGAATTTGAGGTTGTGAAAAGATTAGACGATTTCCCGCTATTCAAATCTATTTTTAGACTTTCAATGAGGTCATCAACAACCTCAAAAACTGAAAAATCCCCGTCTGACCCACTAATTTTCTGGAAAACTTCTAAACCTGAAAAATTTTGTCTGACAGCCACACCGGGAGTAACCTGAATTTCTTTTGCTAATGAAGAACCTGAGTATTTGACCGTTCCATTTGCCTGATTTTGAAATGGCCTTTCTACCCCCGAGACACCACCAAAAAGACTATTACCAAAATTGTCCTTTTGGTTTGCAACATCAACTAGCTCAGATTTTAGCATTGAGGCTTCTCCAACAAAGCGCTTGCGCTCTTCTGGCGTTAGTGTGTCATTAGCACTTTCAACGGCCAACTCTTGAAGGCGGACTAGTAAGTTCTGAATTCTTTCAAAAGCAACATCCATAACTTCCAAATCAGTTTGGGCACGCTGCGAATTGCTCAATAATTGGTTCGTTTCGGATTTTTTTTCTTCGGCAGCACTTAATTTGGAAATATCACTAATATTATTGTCTAATTTCAATTCAGCTTTGCCCGTCCCAGCCTGTGTTTGTAGAGATTGCAATTCAGTATTTAACTTTGAAAATAATTCGCTGTTATTTCCAAAAAATCTAGTTGTTCCTATGGTCATTTTTCATCTCTCATCTACATCGACCTCAGAAGAGTGTCGACCATCTCTTTAGCTGTGCTTAGCACCTTGGCCAGAGCCTGATAGGCTTGTTGCTGTTCTAAAAGTCGTGCTGCCTCTGTATCCAAATCGACACCTGAAAAGCTCGATTTACGATCTGCTGCTACATCATAAATTACTTTGGCATTTTCCAATCCTTGTTCGCTTGAACGAACATTGAACCCAACATCAATCACTAAGTCGTTATATAGCTGAGAATAACCACCTTTTCCGGATGCGGTGGCTAATTCAGATAGTTTCATTAGTTGAACCAAGTTTGATGCATCATCCAATCTTTCTGTGGTCGTTCTAACGCTAAAGATATCGTTGCTAGCAGCATTCCCGGTTAATTCCCATTTAAAGTCTCGGAATAAAAAATCGTTAGTATCATTAATTTTTCGTGAACCTAATAGGTCACCCGATTTCATATCAAAAATTTCCATTTGTTTTGAGTCATTCGTAGAAACTTTTGCTTTTAATTCCCGAGGGTCCAATTCATTAACTTTTGTCTTTATATCGCCCAAAAGAGAAATTTTACCAGTACCAGCCGCTACTAATATTAAGTCTTCCCCATCCAACCCGTTAATAGAAAACACTTCATTTGCTAAGGACTCCACTTTAGCAGTGGTAGAAACTCTTTCATTATCGTGGTTAATTACTGAAAAACCCCCACTATCCAGCGTTAGCTGCGAGGAAGATGTAAGAATGCCAAACGTAGCTGAATTGTTTGTCGCTTTTAAACCAACATCCAAATCTGTAGTTGATTGATCTACCGTAACAACAATGCGCCCCTTATTCGTGACAGTATCCTCAAGAGTGATTGAAACACCTGAAATATTCGAAGACTGAGATAATTTTGGGTCCGTTGCAGGATTGAAAGAAAGATTAATTGTAGAGCTACCGACAACAACTTGAGCAAAATTTGTCTTAGCTGCTTGAGTAACATCAAATTCACTACCAACGATCCGAGTTTTTGTATTACCCGAGGTATTATGGTCCAAATGAAAAATACTTTTTTGCGCTTGTGAATTATTTTCAGAGAGGCGCACACCATGTCCCGAAACCACCCCGTCTTTTGCTGCTGCAAAAAGGCGAAAACCAACGCCATTCTCTTCAAAACCAACTGTAAGTCTATCCTTTTCAGGACCAGAAATAGTAAACGAACTTGCACTTACAATTTGTTTTAAAGCATCCGCTTGAGAAAAACTTTTACCATCAATTATGACGTTACTACCATCAACTGTATAAGAAAGTTTATTATTCAACACAGCAAAATATTTTTGGTCTCCCAACTGAAATTCTATCGCGCTTTGATCAGCGGGAAAGCCATTCTGGAAGTTAAAAGCATTACCAACTAAATTTGATTGCGGTGAAGCTTTTCGCAATTCCGAAACTAGAGCTCCAGCCACAGCGCCTGAAGTAAGCTTGTCAGGTGAATTTGGTTTTACCAAAACGGAGTTGGTTTGATTCGAATTATCGGAAGATAATACAAAAGAATACGAACTCGAAGCAGCGACACCTATCAAACCAGTCTGATCATGTGCGTTTGAATCAATTGAAGCTAAAGCGTCAAATTTGAAATCAATTTTTTTATTATCAAGGTCAAATTGCTTATCAATGAAACTACTTAAAAATTCTGATTTTTGGCTGGTTACATTATTTACACCACATACAACTTTTAGCTCTGAAGGGCCTGTGATCTTCATTTGCCCTCCGGAAACTATATAATTTCCTGTGCTAACTGTGACTGGAATACCTTGAGCTGCAGACGTTACAACTTCACCGAACTCATCAACTTGACGCGTTGAAA
>JAQWIK010000075.1 GCA_029248915.1 Paracoccaceae bacterium
GGACGAGTTCCTATATATTTAAAATTATTGCTGAGTTCATCTTTTGCCATTAGGACGCTTCCCTCATCTCTTTTGCTGCGGCTTGAACAGCCCTGATAATCTTATCATATCCAGTACATCGGCAAAGATTACCAGCCAACCAATATCGTATTTGTTCTTCATTGGGGTCAGGGTTTTTCTCTAATAAATTTTTCGCAGCAACGAGAATTCCGGGAGTACAAATGCCGCACTGTAGGGCTGCATGTTCAACAAAGCTTTCCTGGAGGGGATGTATTGTGTCCCCTTCCGCCATTCCCTCTATTGTTCCAACACTTTTGCCGCTCGCCTCAACGCCTAACATCAAGCACGAGCAAACAAGACGGTCGTCGATTGTGACAGTGCATGCGCCACAATCGCCTGTACCACAACCTTCTTTAGTTCCAGTCAAGTTTAGGCGGTCTCTTAAAACATCCAATAGAGTTTCCCGAGGATCACATAGGAATTCAACTTCGTCGCCATTAACTTTGGCAGTCACATGCATATTACTCATCACTATTTTCCTTGTGCTCGGTTATAGGCTTTTTTAGCGGTACGCACAGCCAGAACACCTGCTACTTCTGTTCTAAACTCTATTGTTCCTCGTTTGTCATTAATTGGATTGCACGCATTTTCTGCTGCTTGGCGCAATTTTTTTAATGCTGTTTCATCTAACTTGGTTCCGATTAGAGATTTAGAGCATTCATCAACTAATAGAACTTTGGGTGCTACTGCTCCAAGAGCAACGCGTGCTTCAGTGATTGTTCCATTATCCAAACGTAAACTAACCCCACATCCAACAACCGCGATATCCATTTCTGTTCTTGGGATAAATCTTAAATAGGCATCACCTGCATTTTCTCCTCTTGCCGGTACATTAATAGCTGAAATAAGCTCGCCATGTACCAGTGATGTCTTGCTTGGTCCGGTGGGGATATCTTCAACAGCCATTATCCTTTCACCTGTAGGACCAATTATTGAAACAGTGGCTCCAGCAGCAATTTGAGCTGGAACACTATCTGCAGCAGGCGATCCATTGCATAGGTTTCCAACTATTGTTGCTCGGCCTTGAATTTGTGTAGATCCAATAAGATCTGTAGCTTCTACAAGGCCTGGCCAAGCTTTTTTGAACTCAGCATGCTCTGACATCTCGGCGCCCGTGACTGCTATTCCTAGTGTCCAGCTACCATCTTTATTTTTGGTGATATCTTTAACACCTTGTATTTGTTTTATATCAATCAGGTCATCTGGGGTAATGATGTCAGAACGCATTTGGACTAGCACATCTGTACCCCCGGCAAGGAAACGAGTTTTTCCTTTTGCGCTGGCTGCGATAGCAGAGGCATCTGAGAAACTTGAAGGAGTGTGGTAATTCATTGATAGATCTCATGATATAGTGAAAAGTTTGTATCAGTGTTAAAACAAGCTAGCCGAAATTTTTGGTGCAATCAAATCGAAATAAAAATAGTAGTTATTCTTCACAAATTTACTTTTTTGAAAATATCAAAACTGAGTTTGACTATTTCCATGAGGCACCCATAATCATAACTAGGTTAGTTCAATCGATCCTAATTGTTTTACAAATTAGGAGATAGAAAAGAGTTTAAAAAATTGCAGACAGATAGAGAAAACTCCTCAGAGCCTTGGTTTAGGGTAAAAATTGATGGAACACAGATGAAGAGCCTGGCAGTTCGAAGCGATTACGAGGGTTGGAAACACATCACAATCTTTTTCACTTCTCTACTAGGACTGGGTTTTATTTGTTTATTAACTTGGGGTAGTTGGTGGTTCATCGTACCGTTTTTAGCTTATTGCACGCTTTGGGGTGGTGCTGATGCCATTTGGCATGAATGCGGCCATAGGACAGCATTCAAAACACGTCGTTTGAATGATTTTTTTTATGAAATAGCCAGTTTTATGAATAATTTTGAAGCTGTCAGGTTTCGTTGCACACATTCGCTTCATCACACACATACGGCTTCGTCGGTCGACCCTCATGATTTTGAGGTTGAGGGTAGTATTTTCTGGCGTCCTCGGACACTTATTGAGTTTTTAGTCATTTTTATTCCTGGTTTTGGTCTTTTAAACCTGCATAGATCTCTACATTTTGAAATTCTCCAGCACGCGCTGGGAATTGAAACGAGAGTTATGAGGGAATGTATACCGGTCCATAAAAAAGTTTCATGTATCAGGAATTCGCGGATTTATGTATTTCTCTGGGTAGTTATAATTTCGGCTGCTTTCGCTCTGGGATCCTGGTTGCCAATATTGTTACTTTTACTACCAAAATTTTTCGCTACTTTGAATATTGTTTGGGGCATAACACAGCATATTGGTTTGAAGGAAGACGTAAAGGATCATAGGCTATCCACTAGATCCATTCGGCTAAATCCTGTCTTTAGTTTCATATACTGGCAAATGGAATATCATATAGAACACCATATGTTTCCGATGGTTCCATCGCATCAGCTACCAAAACTGCATGACTTGATCAAAGATCACTTGCCTGAACCGTGCTCTTTGTACGAAGCATACAGAGAAATTATACCAGCCATTATAAGGCAGGCTAAAGACCCCACTTACCACATAGCTGTACACTTGCCCGAAAACAAAGAGATTACGCCTTGAACACAGCTATCCAGTAAGGCTTCTTTAGATAACTAATTTTGTAACGGTTTTACTTCTATCTCACCGTCGGCATAAGATTGGATGGCTAATGCTACTGCGTTTGCTGCCGCTGCGGTGGTAAAATATGGTATTTTGTCAAACAGAGCCACTGACCTAATATCTCGGCTGTCTCTTATAGATTGCACACCTTCGGTAGTATTCATAACTAATGAAATTTCGTTATTTTTCATTTGGTCTACAATATTTGGACGACCTTCATGAACTTTATTAACGACGTCACAATTTATCCCGTCTTTTTTAATAAATTCCGCTGTTCCTCTTGTCGCAACTAAATCAAAACCAATTTCTGTAAGGATTTTGGCAGTTTCTAAAAGAAGCGGCGTTTTGTCATTATCTTTAATGGAGAAGAAAACTTTCCCAGAAGTGGGAAGGTTCATTCCAGCACCAAGCTGAGCTTTTAAAAATGCTCTTGCAAAATTTCTATCCCATCCCATAACCTCACCCGTTGAGCGCATTTCTGGTCCTAATAGCGTGTCAACTCCGGGAAATCTTGCAAATGGCATAACGGCTTCTTTGACGCTAAACCATGGCATGTTAGGGTCTGCTAGCGTCAAAGGGTCCGTTTTCGGTAATTTTTCGTGGAACCCAACTTGTTTGTAAGGTTCTCTTTTGAGAAAATCTGACAATTTTTCACCAGCCATTAGTCTTGCTGCGATAGAAGCAATTGCACTATCAGTTGCCTTCGCAACAAAAGGAACCGTTCTGGAAGCTCTTGGGTTTACCTCAATCAAATAAACTTCTTCGTCTTTCACTGCGAATTGTACATTCATTAGGCCTACAACATTAAGTCCAATTGCGAGAGCTTTGGTTTGTACTTCTAGCTCTTTAATTACTTTTTGAGATAGAGAATAGGGAGGTAATGAACACGCACTGTCTCCAGAATGCACACCAGCTTCTTCTATATGTTGCATTATCCCAGCTATGTGCACATCTGTTCCATCACAAAGGGCATCCACATCACATTCGACTGCCCCAGATAGATAACTGTCTAGGAGAACTGGGCTCGAACCAGATACGGATACCGCATTTTTAATGTACTTTTCGAGTTGGTCTTTATTGTGGACTATCTCCATGGCTCTGCCACCAAGTACATATGAAGGGCGAATAACTAGGGGAAAGCCAATTTGATCAGCAATTTGCATTGCTTCCTGCTCAGTTGAGGCAATTCCATTGTTTGGTTGTTTAAGTTTTAATTTATTTACTAATGCTTGGAACCTTTCCCTATCTTCAGCCAAGTCGATAGCATCAGGTGTTGTTCCTAGAATTGGAATACCATGCTCTTCTAAAGCTTTTGCCAGCTTAAGTGGCGTTTGTCCTCCGAATTGGACTATTACACCATGAAGAGTGCCGCTTCTCTGCTCTACATTAAGTATTTCCATAACATGCTCGAAGGTAAGCGGTTCAAAATATAGGCGGTCTGACGTGTCGTAGTCTGTTGATACGGTTTCTGGATTGCAATTAACCATTATGGTTTCATAGCCCACATCAGTAAGAGCAAAACATGCGTGACAACAGCAATAATCAAACTCTATTCCCTGGCCAATTCGGTTAGGGCCTCCGCCAAGTATGACCACTTTTTTTTCAACTGATGGTCGTGCTTCACATTCTACATCACCAAGCATAGGAGCTTCATATGTTGAAT
>JAQWIK010000076.1 GCA_029248915.1 Paracoccaceae bacterium
ACCACTTTCGCCTGATGTTAAAATAGTTCCATTTGCTAACTGAAGTAAAAACCATGCGCTAAGTACAATCCACGCTCTGAGTGAGATAATTTTAAAGAAAACTAAGATAAAGAAAATTACATCCACGCGGGCTTTAGGGTACAAAAGAAGGTAGCCTCCCATTACACCGGCTATCGCGCCAGAAGCACCAACAAGAGGTATTGGGGACAGTGGAGCCGTAAAGTAATAAATAATATTGGCCCCAATCCCGCAAAAAATATAAAAAATGAGAAACCCAAAGTGTCCCATCTGATCTTCCAGATTGTCGCCAAAAATATGCAAAAACAACATATTTCCGGTTAGGTGGAGTATACCACCATGAAGAAAAATGGAGCTTAATAAGGTAAATGGATCATTGCCCTGAGTAAGTCGGTAGGGAGTTAGTCCCCATGATATAAATAAATCATTAATAATCTGTGGATCGTTTAAACTTCCCCAATAACTGAAGAAAATAATGCAATTCAAAAAAATTATAAAGTAGGTGATATAGGGCACCCGACCAGATGGATTATGATCCCGTATTGGTAGCATCCTGTAATGCCTAACGTGGTTGGTTTCTTATTTGGTGGCGCCCAATTTCAGGCTATTTTCATTTAAAATAACCATGTTGGAGGATAGGTATTTTTAGTCGCAATTTTAATTTAGAATTTTCAATTAACCTAAATTAAAAAAGCATGAATCCACTAATTTAAAAATTTTATACCATCCTAACACTGAAAATCTAAATATGCAGATCACAAAATGTTATTTTGCGATATTAAGAGCGATTGTATTTTCGCTCTCAAAATTTCTTGAAGCCACGACTGCTATTTTTGGTATTAATAAAGGGCTTGCGCCTTTATAATTATATTAACCAGTTAAACCTTGAGCGTCCGCTTCATCCCACAATGCTTTCCAAGCCTTTTTGGCTTTGCCTCTGTGTTTTACTGATTTTGCTTCTTCAAGGTTGTCAAGCATACCATCACCTTCAACTACAATCAGGCCTATCATACCCATATTGGCGTGCGGTTTGCATTGGTATCCATAAAAACCCGGTGTATCGAAAACTACATCAACCTGTTTGTTGATTTTACCTTTCCACTTTTCAGCGCCAGCTGGCAGCATTCCTTTAATTATTTCGCTGTTATGTCCCTTGTCAGTTGGGACAAAACTTACTTCATCACCCACCTGAACTTTCAACAGTCGTGGCGAAAATATCATTTTATTTTTAGAGTTATCAGGGTCTTTATTGAGCATCAGAACTTCATATTTCGTAGATGCCACTGCTGTTTTTGACATGAGTAATGAGCCTGTTAAAGCTGCAGAAGCTGCGATAAATTCTCTTTTTGACATTGATCTAATCATGTATTTCTCCATAACAAATTTTGACCCAACATGGTCGACAGTTAAAGGCCGTTTTACATTTTATAACTCTAACATAGGCGGTGGCATAAACAGTATGATACTATCCGGCTAACCCTCTCATAAGCTTAATTTACTATCCTTTTAAGAGATTTCAATAGATTTCCTTGTAAATATTTTAGTATTTTACAATACAATTGACAAAAATATTTAAAGGGGACATTCTTCAGAGGCTTTTAATGCCAAGGGCATTATAGCTATGAGACCTTGCCAGCTAGCTAATGATAACGTACTCCACTATGTTGTAATTAGAATCGCCAGCTAGTCTTTTTCTTGCTGCGTAAAGTTCATCTTGGTTGGGTCGCAAATTTTACTTAATATTGTGAGGTGGTCTCGTGTATAATACTTTGGCAGTAATGAAGTTGTTCAAGCCTCAATGGTTAGTGCCTATTGCAATGGTGGCTTCAATTGTGATTGTGATTGGCTTTCAGACTTTAAATTTTGAACCGCTAAATACTCCGGCAGATACCCCTATCATTTCCAGTAAGCTAATCTACATTGTGAAAAGTGACGATCTATCCACCCAAATCCTTGATGAAAATAGCACTATTTTAGTTGAGTATCCCAAAGGTAAGGAAACATTTGTTTCTACTCTGCTTACAGTGATAAATAGAGATAGGACTAAGAAAAATATAGATAAGGCTAGCCCGTTAGTCCTTCAAGAAAAAGATGATGGGCGCATAGGCGTTTTTGATCCTGAATCTCAAGAAGAGATAGATTTAATGGGGTTTGGAGAAGATAATATTATTATTTTCCGTGATATATTAGGGCGATAGTGTAAATATAAACTTACACACTGTAAATTTTAATTGACATATTTATTTCTTTTTTTATCCTTGTCACAGAAGGAATCTACCTGTGATTCAAAAGCTTTCATGCGGAAATGCAATGAAAGCTCAAACTAAGATGTCGGTAGGACAGGTATACCTACGGGAGAGAAGGTTAATTTATGGCTCTTTTATCTTTTGAAAAGAAATATCGAGTTCGCGGTGGCACCTTAGTAGGAGGTGACCTTTGTGACTTTTGGGTTGGCCCGTTTTATGTGGGCTTTTGGGGGCTTTCAGTCGCCTTTTTTGCTTTACTTGGAACGATTCTAATTTTCTACGGCGCAGCGCTTGGTGATACTTGGAACCCATGGCTTATTTCAATTGAACCACCTGATCTTGAAGTTGGTCTAGGATTTGCCCCATTGCAAGAAGGTGGTCTTTGGCAATTAATTACCATTTGTGCTCATGGTGCATTTATTTCATGGGCTCTTCGTGAGGTGGAAATTTCGAGAAAGCTAGGGATGGGTTTACATATCCCAGTCGCGTTTGCTGTTGCGATTTTGGCTTATACCACGCTTGTTGTAATTCGCCCTGTATTAATGGGAGCGTGGGGCCACGGTTTTCCATATGGAATTTGGTCACACCTTGATTGGGTTAACAACGTCGGTTACGCCTACGGTAATTTCCACTATAATCCAGCTCATATGATTGCTGTCAGTCTATTCTTCACAACGACTTTAGCATTGGCGTTGCACGGCTCGCTAATTCTTTCAGCGGCCAATCCAGAAAAAGGGCAGGAAATGCGCTCACCTGATCATGAAGATACCTTTTTTCGTGATTTTATTGGTTATTCTATTGGGCCGCTAGGCATCCACCGTCTTGGACTGCTTCTCGCGCTGAATGCCGTGATCTGGTCTGCGATATGTATCGTTATATCAGGGACTGTATGGTTCGATGCTTGGTCTGAGTGGTGGTTTTGGTATGTAGATCTCCCTATGTGGGTAGATATTGAGGGAGGCGTCAATGGTTGAGTATCAGAATATTTTTACGCAGGTGCAGGTCCAAGGACCCCCGGAAATGGGGGTTGAAGAGGGTGTACCTCTGAATGAAAGAACAAATTCAGCTCGATTTTCGAAATTATTAGGTTGGTTTGGAAATGCTCAACTTGGTCCGATCTATTTAGGATCATTTGGTGTGGTTGGTCTTGCCACAGGGTTAATTTGGTTTGTAATGGTTGGCGCAAGTTATTGGGCGCAGGCTGATTATAACCCAGCTATATTTCTGAGAGATTTATTTTACTTCTCGTTGGAGCCGCCGGCCGAGGAATATGGGTTGAGCATGCCGCCCATGAAAGAAGGTGGCTTGTGGTTGATCGCTAGTTTCTTTTTGCTTGTTTCAGTACTCTCGTGGTGGCTGAGATCTTACGAGTTAGCTAGGCAACTCAAAATGGGTAAGCATGTATTTTACGCTTTTGGTGCTGCAATATGGCTCTTCCTAGTTCTTGGTTTAATTCGACCAGTCTTAATGGGTAGTTGGTCTGAGGCTGTCCCATACGGAATTTTTAGTCACCTAGACTGGACGATGAACTTTTCTGTGGTTTACGGCAATCTTTTTTACAACCCATTTCATGCCCTGAGCATAGTATTCCTTTATGGCTCAGCACTATTGTTTGCCATGCATGGAGCGACGATTTTAGCGGTCTCAAGGTTTGGTGGTGACAGAGAATTAGAGCAAATTGCGGATCGCGGTACCGCATCCGAGCGTGCAGCATTGTTCTGGCGCTGGACCATGGGCTTTAATGCCTCGATGGAGGGTATTCATCGGTGGGCTTGGTGGTTTGCGGTTTTAACTACTATTACTGGAGGTATCGGCATTCTTTTGACTGGCACCGTTGTAGACAATTGGTACTATTGGGCTCAGCTTCATGGCTATGCCCCAATGAATTGAGGTGATCAAAATGGATAGTAAAAATACGAAAGATGGTTGGGATAGAGAAATGTCAATTGCCCAAATCTTTGGGCAGATGTTTTCGGGATCGTTGGTTGCTGGGGCATTAGTAGGAATACCAGTAGTTTTTATAGTTGCTCTCATGTGGTTGGGTGAATTTCTGCCGGAGGAATCCAAACTTGCAGATGACCCCACACCGGATTCTTTCGTCTCAAGTGAAAATTAACGATCGACTAGATCAAAGTTTCAAAAATTTTCTCAAAATAAGAAGCTGCAGTTTTAACAACTGCAGCTTCTTGTCTTATAGATCTATTTTGGAGCGGTTATTATCTGTATTTTTTAAGATAATTCACAACTAAGTGATAGCTATCAAATATAAATGACGTTTTGATTTTAAGGGCTTGCGACATTGATAGTGCCTATTGACGCGCCGGACAGTTAAAACTACTTTTAGACACGAAATTTACTGGTAAGCATTGTGATGCCTTCCCTGATTTCATGGTGCTTCTAGATGCCGACAACGAACTATATTTATGGAACAGAAATTTACTTAGGAACATTATGTCTGACCTCCGAGACTTACAAATGCTTGTTTCTTTATCTAGGACACGAAACTTTTCAAGATCTGCATTAGACTGTAATATTTCACAGCCTGCCTTTTCGACCCGAATTAGAAAATTGGAAGAACGTTTAAATTTGCCTCTCGTGCGACGTGGCAACAGCTTTCAGGGTTTCACAACAGAGGGAGAAGTCGTCCTCAAATGGGCTCGAAAACTTTTGGCTGATGAGGAAGGCATGAGGCAAGAGATTGCAGCTCTTGGTAACGATCTTAATGGGACTCTTTCACTTGGAGTGATACCAACAGCCATGCCATTTGCAGCGCGAGTTTCAGCAAAACTCAGAGAGGAACATCCAAATATATCAATAGAAATTTACTCTGAGTCGACCCAAAGGATCGCACAACAAATTAATGATTTCTCGATCGATGCTGGAATACTTTACTATGATGGAGGGGATCGGGATACCACCGTTAAATTATATGAAGAAAGATACGTCTTTATTGCACCCAAGGCGCTTATAACTTCGAACAAAAAGGAAATTACCTGGGTAGAAGTTGCGCAAATCCCATTATGCTTATTAACGCCAAATATGAAAAACCGTCAATTGATAGACGAACATTTTCTCGATCTAGAAATCTCGCCAAAAATTGTCACTGAAGCCAGTGATTTTACGGCCGTTTTAGCCCAGGTTGCTGGTGGAAATGCAGCAACAATCGCACCTGTCAGCGTGGCAGAAACTTTTCTTGACCTGAAATCAACAGTCCAATTAGATTTGACGCACCCGGTAATGACCCACTCAGTTGGTCTGTCAATTAAAGATCAATCTCCCATGCTTCCAATGATTGAAGCTCTGAGACGCGCTGTGCAGTTAGCGTTATAACCAATTCAAATCGCATGTTATAATATTTGTATTGGAATTGATGAGGAAATAATGCAAAACGAGTTGTATACAATTGTAGGCAGCTAATGGGAAAAGTTGAATCAGGGATATGGAAGTCCGCCAAAGGGAAGGGTCGGGCTTACACTAAAGGCAGACCTTTAGACGAAAATGCATGGGATGAGGTCAAAGCTCTTCTTCTGGGTAAACGGCTAGATCGCGATTTGCTTATCGAGCATTTGCACTTAATACAGGATAAATTTCGTTGTATTAGTACTGCTCACATGCGAGCTTTAGCTGAAGAAATGCGCATTTCTTCAGCAGAAGTCTACGAAGTTGCTTCATTTTACGCACATTTTGATATTGTGCGTGATGATCAACAACCACCTCCAAAAGTAACTATTCGGGTTTGTGATAGTTTGTCATGCATGATGGCCGGGGCAGACGAGCTAAAGAAAAACTTAGAAGATAGCTTGGATCCCTTCGACGTGAGGGTTTTGCGTGCGCCTTGCATGGGCCGCTGCGATACTGCTCCTGCGCTGGAGATTGGGCATGCCCACATTGACGAAGCGTCTGTGGAAAAAGTTAATCAGGCAATACAAAACAACCATTTGCATGCAGTAATTCCAAAATATCAAAAGTTTTCAGATTATGTTGGAAACGGTGGATATGAAACTTTAAAAACTCTTCGTAAGTCCGGTGACTGGAAAGAGGTTCAGAAAAATGTTCTTGATGCAGGTCTTCGTGGGCTGGGTGGCGCAGGCTTTACATCTGGAAAGAAATGGGAATTTGTAAGGGCAAACGATGGGCCCAGGTCTCTGGCGGTCAACGGTGATGAAGGTGAGCCCGGTACATTCAAAGACAGATATTACCTTGAGAGGACGCCACATCTATTCTTGGAAGGGATGCTTATAGCTGCATGGGCAGTCGAAGCAGAGAAAGTTTTTATCTACATGAGGGATGAGTATCCGGCTGTTCTTAAAATTCTAGGCGATGAAATTCATCAGCTGGAAATAGCGGGTTTGGTAAAGGAAGGTTATATAGACCTGCGTCGGGGTGCTGGGGCATACATATGTGGTGAAGAGAGCGCAATGATCGAGAGTATCGAAGGAAAACGCGGAATTCCTCGACATCGTCCTCCGTTTGTTGCTCAGGTAGGTATCTTTGGGCGACCTACCCTCGTTCACAATATAGAAACGCTCCATTGGATTGCTCGAATTTGTAGGGAAGGTGGAGAAATATTTTCTGGTACAGAGAAAAATGGCAGGGTAGGGCTTCGTAGCTATTCAGTTTCAGGTCGTGTCAAAAATCCTGGAGTTCATTTGCTGCCATCTGGCTCTACTATTCTGGATATCATCGATGCTTGTGGTGGAATGCTTGAGGGGCATAAATTTAAGGCTTATCAACCTGGTGGGCCGTCCTCTGGTTTGTTACCTGCATCAATAAATGATATTCCGATGGACTTTGATACATTGCAGTCGCTTGACACATTTATTGGATCGGCAGCTGTTGTTGTTCTGTCAGATAAAGATAAGCCTCGTGATGCAGCATTGAACATGTTGCGGTTTTTTGAGGATGAGAGTTGTGGTCAGTGCACACCTTGCAGAGTTGGGTGTGAAAAAGCTGTTAAGTTGTTGCAGGAACCAAAGTGGAATGCAGAGCTGCTAGAAGAAATTTGTGCCGCAATGGGTGACGCATCGATATGTGGTCTGGGACAGGCTGCATCGAACCCAATCAGGCTGACATTACGGCATTTCCCAGATGAGGTATAGCACATGAGCGACAAGGTTGAATTTATTCTTGATGGCGAGACTGTCTACGCAGATAAAGGGCAGTCAATATGGGAAGTCGCTAATGGGCAGGGACTGAAAATTCCACATTTGTGTCACAAACCAAAACCAGGATATCGCCCAGATGGAAATTGCAGGGCGTGTATGGTGGAGATTGAGGGTGAACGGACACTTGCCGCCTCATGTATCCGTGAGCCCCAGTCGGGAATGGTAGTAAAATCAGCGACCCCCCGTGCGCAGAATGCTCGAAAAATGGTTGTGGAAATGCTTGTTACTGATCAGCCTGATAGAGAAATATCACATGATAAGTCGAGCCATTTTTGGGATATGGTTGACTTGAATGGTGTGCAAGAGAGCAGGCTGCCACGCTTAGAGGCAGAGCAGATACCTATTCTTGATGACTCCCACGTTGCTATGTCAGTGAACTTGGATGCGTGCATTCAATGCGGACTGTGTGTTCGGGCATGCCGCGAAGTTCAAGTAAATGATGTAATTGGTATGTCTGGCCGTGGGCAAAATTCCTATCCAACATTTGATATGGCTGACCCAATGGGTTCATCCACTTGTGTCGGATGTGGAGAGTGCGTTCAGGCCTGTCCCACCGGTGCTTTAATGCCATCTTCAGTGATGGACAGAACTCAAGTTGGTGATAGCAAGGATTATGACAAAGAGGTTAAAAGTGTTTGCCCTTTTTGCGGCGTTGGCTGCCAGGTTTCTTTAAAAGTGAAAGAGAACAAAATTAAATTTGTTGAGGGAATTAATGGCCCTGCAAATGAGGGCAGGCTCTGCGTCAAAGGTCGATTTGGTTTTGATTACATACACCATAAGCATAGGCTCACAAAGCCGCTAGTTAGGCGTAGTGATGCTCCAAAAAAAGGGCTCAACGTGGACCCTAGTAATTGGTCAGAGTTTTTTCGTGAGGCTACTTGGGAAGAGGCACTTGATTTAGCGGCTAATGGTTTAAAAGAGTTAAGAGATAGCCAGGGTGGGCAAACTGTTGCGGGATTTGGAAGTGCTAAGTGCACCAATGAGGAAGCCTATTTATTTCAAAAGTTTATTAGGCAGGGGTTTGGCCATAACAATGTCGATCACTGTACTCGACTATGCCATGCGTCATCAGTTGCCGCATTAATGGAAAATGTTGGTTCTGCTGCCGTTACTGCCACCTTCAATGAAATTGAAAATGCGGACGTGGCAATCGTGATAGGTGCTAACCCAATAGAAAATCACCCGGTTGCAGCAACTTATTTTAAGCAGTTTGCAAAAAGGGGTGGAAAGCTAATTGTGATGGACCCCCGTGGTCAAGCATTGAAAAGATTTGCAAGTCACATGCTCCAATTTCGGCCTGGCGCTGATGTCTCGATGCTCAATGCTATAATGAGCGTTATTGTTGAGGAAGGCCTTTATGATCAGCAATATATTGAGGCTTACACAGAAAATTGGGAGGCAGAAAAGGCCCATTTGAAAAATTTTCCTCCTGAGAAAATGAGTGAAATGTGCGGGATAGAAGCGAGTGTATTGCGTGATGTTGCTCGGACCTTCGCGGGCGCTAAGTCTGCCATGATTTTTTGGGGCATGGGGGTCTCACAGCACATTCATGGTACAGATAATAGTAGATGTTTAATCTCTCTGGCTTTGATGAGTGGACAAATTGGGAGGCCAGGAACTGGATTACACCCGCTTCGTGGGCAAAATAATGTGCAGGGAGCCTCAGATGCTGGGTTAATCCCAATGTTTCTTCCAGATTACCAAACAGTTACAGATCAAGGTGTCAGAAATTCTTTTACTTCAGTGTGGAATTCTAGCGATTTCAGTTCAGAAAAGGGTCTTACTGTCACTGAGATTATGGATGCGATTCACGACAATAAAATAAAAGGAATGTACATTTTAGGAGAAAATCCTGCAATGTCAGACCCAGACGTCGAGCATGCAAGAGATGCCCTGGCAAAGTTGGAACATCTTATAGTGCAGGATATATTCATCACTGAGACGGCAAACTATGCGGATGTAATTCTACCAGCAGCGGCATTTGCTGAAAAATCTGGAACGGTTACAAATACAAATCGCCAGGTGCAAATGGCAAGGCCAGCCATTTTCCCGCCCGGTGAAGCAAAAGCTGATTGGTGGATCGAAGTAGAATTAGCCAAACGAGTTGGATTGGATTGGAAATATACGGATCCATCACAAGTGTTTGCCGAGATGGCAATCAATATGCGTTCACTAGACAATATAACTTGGGATCGTTTAGAAGCTGATGGCGCAGTTACCTATCCATCACTTTCAGAGAAGGATCCAGGGCAGCCAATAGTTTTTGGGGAGGGTTTCCCAAGGCCAGAGGGCCGAGCAAAGTTTACGCCCGCATCGGTAATTGCGCCAGACGAAACCCCGGACGTAGAATATCCTATGATTTTAACCACTGGAAGGCAATTGGAGCATTGGCACACTGGGTCTATGACGCGAAGGTCAAAAGTTCTAGACGCGGTAGAACCTGAAGCTAATTGTTCACTGCACCCAAAAACACTGCGTAAACTAGGCGTCAGGCCTGGCGAGTTTGTAAAATT
>JAQWIK010000077.1 GCA_029248915.1 Paracoccaceae bacterium
TACTGAGAAATATAACTTATCAGGGTTAGCCTGTGTTGCAACGGCCGCTCTTATTGATTGGACTTTCACCACGACAAAGCCTTGGCGAATTACTGCTGACACGGCAGTGGATAGTCTAACTCACGCAATAGAAGCATATGTTAGTAAAAAAGCATTTGAATATACAGATACATTCGCGCTAGCGGCTATGCCTGCAATAGTTAAAAATGTTAGAATTGCATGTAAAGAACCAGAAAATGCAACGGCCCGTAAGAGTTTAATGTTAGCGGCGTCTCAGGCAGGAATGGCGTTTTCGAATTCATCTGTTGCCCTGGTGCATGGAATGAGTAGACCAATTGGAGCTCATTTCCATGTTACCCATGGACTATCGAACGCCATGTTACTACCAACAGTCACAAAATTCTCCATCAAGGGACATGAAAAAAGATATGCTACCTGTGCGCGCACAATGAAATGGGCGTCAGAAAAAGATAATGATGCAATCGCATGTTCAAAATAAATAGAAGGTCTTTTTATTTTGAACGACGACTTGAAAGTTCCATCACCCAGAATTTTGGGTCACTCAGCTGACCAAGCTATGTTGAAACTGATGGCCTCACAGGCATTAGCCTCTGGATCACCACAAAATAATCCTAGAGTGCCTACTCTAAACCAAATAATTCAATTGTATGAGCAAGTTTGGGGGTAATCCCAAAACTTATTAAAATTCAATTACTTCACCATGAAATGCGATAACATCTAGCATAAGATTTTCATTTTCATCAAAAAATACCTCAACTACTTTTCTAGCATTTTCCGCAACTTGGCTTGATGCATATACTGCCATAAGTAAACTTGATGTTGGCCCAGTTTTTACCATAGTTCTACTCGTCGCCTCTGGCATATGCTCCGGCATCCAAACTTTCCACTTAGATAAAAATTCTTCCATGTCTTGCTCAGATCTGTACTCAACATTTACAATACGTGAATAGGCCATTTAAAATCCTTGTTCTTGATGCACTTGAGAAATTTATCTTAAAATTTATCTTACAATAACAATATATAAAAAATACTCAATTTGGAGTAGAGTTTTGACCTGGAAAAAAACTATTATAATGATTTTAATTTTAACAGTTTTATGCTTTGTCGTTGCCGCTTTTATATATATTCCCAAATATATAGATGAAAAACAGCAATCTCGAGATAATTCAATTGCCTGCAAACAATATAGGGAATTTCTGCAAACTGCTGAGAATTGGAATAAAATAGGCGATACGAGCCAGGCTAATGGCGTTTATAAGATTGCAGTTGATTTATTCAGAAAAGGCAAATGCACGCAAGTTCATTAACTTAAAAAGAAAGGCCATATTTTGAAAGTTATAAAGTTGCTCACTTTAATTTTTTTGGTAATTTCATCAGTTGCTTTCGCTCATAGTGGGGTCAAAGATCAAAATGTTAAAGAACGAATGATGGTAATGAAGGCTATGGCCGACAATACAAAAGTTATTGGGCAGATGTTAAAAAGAAAAACGCAGTTTGATGCTAATGAAGCCAAATCAGCCCTAGAAAGACTGTCTTCTCTTTCATTAAAAACTCCCAAGGTTTTTACAGTTAATGCCACCGACCCTAAGTCAGAGGCTAAACCAGCCATCTGGGATGAATTTGATGAATTTACCAAGCTATCATTAGAATTAGCTGAAACTAGCATAGTTTTAGCTAACTCTATAGAGAATATTGAAGACCTGCGGCCAGCTCTTAAACGTATATCTTCAGGGTGCAAATCCTGTCACAGCAAGTACAGAGAATAGAAATTAAAGTAATATGTTTAATTTTTAGATTTATTTTAAATACTTTGCATTAAACAAATTGGGCTGCGTCACCATAAATTTGCGCATCAAACTTTTTGGCGCCTAAATCAGCAGCTTTTGAGATCATTTCTTACCAAATAATTTGCTCATAATTTAAACCTAACCGTTTAGTGCGCATTGGGTTGGTAGTGGTACCGTAAAAAATACCAGTAGACATTAAGTCAGCCCAATCTGACGGATCAGCGGTGTCCAAATAAAGTCGCAATAATTTCAACCAGAAGTTTATTTATCAAATTTTTTAAAATAATATCAATTCACGTGACAACGAACAACACCCTAGCTAGATATATTTACGAGACTCCGTGGCTCAACTGGATAGAGCAGCCCCCTCCTAAGGGGCAGGTTGCAGGTTCGAATCCTGCCGGGGTCGCCACATAACTTATTGATTATAATTCAATTATTATAGACAATGTGTTCTATCGTTTTCTGAAAAACCTCCTTAACTGATATTTATAAATCATTTGCAAATTATAACGAAATCAAAAGTTGGGTGATACAGTAAGAATGCAGAGGTGCATTTAGATAATACCTACCAAGGGATCTTTCGTTAATACCCCCCTTAAAACTGGAGAGAGATTGTTAACCTATAAACGCTGTATGTTTTCCATAGAAAAACATACAGCACTCATTCAAAAATAATGGATCTCTTTGTATTTGACTGAACCAGTTCCATCAAGTCCATAAACCTTGATTGTGGCCTACCTTGAAACGAATACAATTTCTTTGGTCTTCCTGTACCATAAACAAACTCAAGTTCCTTTTTTGAATATTGGGCACCTGTTAGGTCAAACCTTTGTTTTGTATTCACGTCCTCCAACCACCAATGGTTCTCCCCATCAGGGTCTGAACCAGAAAAGGGATGAAGTCTGTCCGTATCCATAAAAAACAAAAGTGCAAAAGAAGCAGGAACGCAATATCCAAATAACTCTCTTTTCCATCTTGGATGTCCACTTGGGTATTTCCTCTTAATATCATCAGTAATCAGAGAATAGTTAAGATTGTCTTTTATACGGTTCCCAATTTTTTCAATTGAAGGAGTTGTATATTCGTATCGTTTGAAACGAAGAATTTCACATTTGGTAATTGGATAATCTATTGGGCGGATAAGTTCATATTCATCATTTAACTTTCTCAAATATTTTTGATGGTTCGATTTTGACATAATGGAAACTGACAACCACACTCACTTAAAACTTACATTCTTGATTTAGTCACGTGTCTCTTATTTATTAGGTTACAATATCATTCTGATACGTCTAGTTCTTTTGCAGTTTCATTAGTTTACGCCATGGAACAGTTGAACGATAAATCAATTAGCTTAAAGTTGTTATTAACTTTAAAATTTAAACATTGGTTCTTTTCGTATGTTTGATCATTTTCTGAATGGTGTGTTGCCAATTTTTTCGATTGGCCTTTTAGGTTTCCTTCTTGGAAAGAGGCAGATCTTTAATTTTGACGCAGCTATGGTTTTGAATAAGTTTGTTATGCTAATTGGTGTGCCATCGCTAATTTTTTTACTGCTTTCAAAAGCACCTATGAGCGAATTCAATTTTAAAATGCTCAGCGGTTATTTTTTTGTTGAAATCATAATTTATTTAAGTGGGTTTTTAATCGCAAAATTTATGTTTCATAGAGATACTAAGGAGTCAGTGTTAATAGGTTTATGCATTGCTCTCACTAACCATGTTTTATTTGCTTTACCAATTGCAGAAACCCTATTCGGTAAAGAATATGCTAAACCAATAATCGCCATTATTTCTATGGATGGATTAGTTCTATTCGCAGGAACGATAATTTTGTTAGATTTTCTTTCTACCAAAGATCTAACTTTTGCTGATACATTCAAGAAAATTATTCTCAATCCGCCTCTTTTAGCAGTCCTAATGGGATTAGTATTTGGGTTATCTAAATCCAAAATTCCAGTTGGCATCGAAGTATTTTTAAATGCAGTTGCCGTTTCGGCTTCACCTGTTCTGCTTTTTGCTTTGGGTATAATTTTAAGCAAACCCTATAAGGGTGAAAGCTTAGCACTACCGATAACTATGACTTTCATAAAGTTAGTCATTCATCCAGTGTTTGCGGGCGTTATATTTACAGCCGCTTTAGCTTTACCAACGGAATTCAAAAATCCAGCAATTATGACAGCAGCAGCACCATGTGGGCTAATGTCTTTCATGCTAGCGTTAAATTATAAAGTTTCAGTTAACGTAATAGCTAGAGCTATTCTTATAAGTTCTGTAGGTTCAACTTTAACGATTAGTTTAGCAGCAGCACTTTAAATAAATGCAAGTGAATTTGCTGATTGAGTTTAATCCAAATTAACTTTTCCTAAATCAACAGCAACCACAAGTACTAACCGGCTTTGTTTTGGTTTTATTTTTGGGTCGTACTCGCTGCTTGGGAGCCTTACAAATATTTGAAGATCCTGACAATTCGTTTGAGATTTTATAAGCTACATAGTCTTCAAAATTGGGAAAACCTAGTTTAATTGCCTTTTTTTCCTCATAGCCTTTTCGGCCTTTCAAGTTTACTATGAACTCTTCAATTTGACTATTTTCCACTGTATCGACCATAATAGTTCCCAAGATATATGAAACGTTTCCTGCTGATTACAGGATTTCAGTGGGCTTTTCTATCAAAAAAGAAAACGAGTGGTTTGATATGACTAAAATAGACAAAGTTGAATTACATGAATTCCAATTTGAAGCCGAAAATCTTGGACTCAGCGCAAATACCAGCTCAATAGGTGGCCTATCCTACGAAAAAGGTGCAAAAACTCAAATTACGAAATATGCAGTTGAAATTTTTACTGAAGATGGGTGCAAGGGTAGCTATGTACTAAATTGGGGAGCATCACCCTCTGTTTTTGGGCAGATGCAGATGCTGGCTCCTATGCTTATTGGCTGTGAGGCAGAAGAAAGAACTGGGATTTTTGAAAATTTGAAGCGTGAAGCAAGGCAATTTGATCATATGGGTCATGGTCCTCTTGATATAGCTTTGTGGGATTGGCAAGGACATGCATTAAACTGTTCTGTTTCTACACTTTTGGGGGGACATAGAAAGTTATTACCAGCTTACGCAAGCACCTACCATGGCGACCGAAATGGAGGCTTAGACTCGAAGGAGGCGTTTGGGGAGTTTGCGCTTCACTGTAAAGAAATGGGTTATAAAGCTTTTAAAATTCATGGCTGGCATGAAGGTAATGCCAAAGAAGAGGCAGCGCTTGTATTACATGTACGAAAAGTTGTCGGTGACGATATGGCCCTCATGCTCGACCCGGCTTGTGAATTGCGGACTTTTGCTGATGCTCTTTATGTGGGAAGAGCATGTGATGAAGCAAAATATTTCTGGTTTGAGGATCCCTATAGGGATTCAGGTGTGTCTGCATTTGGACACCGCAAGTTAAGAGAAATGTTAAAAACGCCCATACTTCAGACTGAGCATATTAGAGGCATAGAACCGAAGGCTGACTTTTTAATTGCTGGCGGCACTGATTTTCTACGATCAGATCCCGAGTATGATTTAGGTATAACGGGGTGTATGAAAATACATCACCTAGCTGAGAGTTTGGGTGTTGATGTTGAGGTTCATGCCTGCGGCCCTGCTCATCGGCACTTGATTGGGATGTCGAGGAACTCAAATTTTTATGAAGTGGCATTGGTCGGCCCTGATTGTCCCAATGCAGTAGCACCCGTTTACTTGTGCGATTATTCCGATCAGCTCAACTGTATAGATGAAAACGGAATGGTGAAAGTACCAGACGGACTAGGCTTAGGCGTTTCTTATGATTGGGATTTTATAAAGACAAACCGCAACACACATTTAGTCTTTGATTAAATATAATCGAAATTACACAAAATTATAACTTCAACTTGAATAACTATTTTATCCTTTTCAAAATTTGACTTGCATTATCCACTGTTACTTCTTGGCTATCGATCATACTTTTAACTACTGAATCTATTTCATCACCTAATGCACCTGCTTGCAAAGCTATATTTCGGGCGTGAAGCGTCATATGACCCCGTTGAATACCTTCTGTTGCAAGCGCTCGCAGCGCAGCCAAATTTTGAGCAAGACCTACCGCTGCTATAACCTGACCTAGTTCAGAAGCCGACCCTACATCAAGTAGTGCAAGTGCTGCCTGAGCACTTGGATGTGTTTTAGTTGCGCCCCCAACAAGCCCAACCGCCATGGGCAAAGTAATCTTACCTACGAGCTCTCTGTCGGGCGAACTAGACCATTGCGTCAAAGAAGTATATTGGCCACTGATTGCTGCAAATGCATGCGCGCCAGCTTCAATAGCTCGCCAATCATTTCCAGTTGCAATTACAACGGGATCAATCCCATTCATAATTCCTTTATTATGGGTCGCTGCCCTATATGGATCCACCACTGCAAAGGATGCAGCCTCCAAAATTCTTTTAATGACCTCTTGGCCTTCGTACTCGGCAGTATCAAATTGGCTAGGACCAATTTTTACTGAAGCAGTTACCAGTCGTTTATCAGCTAAATTTGACAAAATTCTCAACCTTGCCTGCCCCTGAGAAATTTTTTCTACCTGAGGAGCAATATGCTCAGCCATAGTGTTAACAGTATTTTCTCCCATAGCGTCACATACATCAACAAGCAGGTGCACTATTAACATTGGACCGGAGGGCGTATCTTCAAAAAGATGGACTTCTATGTCTTCACAACCACCACCCAGGCTCACTAAAGTTCTGTCTTTCTCATTTGCCGCATCAATTAAATCATTTTTATTATCTAAAATTCTTTTTTTTGCTGATTTTAAATCTTGTACACCCATGACTTGAATTTGAGCGCGCATGATAGGACGGTCTGAATAGGCCTCAAAACCACCATTAAACTTAGCTAGCTTAGCCATATAAGATGCACCGGCCACTACTGAAGGTTCTTCTACAGCCATTGGGATCAAATAATCTTTACCATTGACCTGAAAATTTGTTGCAACTCCCAGAGGCAACTCAAACCGACCTATTACATTCTCGATCATACCGTCAGCCACAGATAGCGGAAGGGCTCCATCTCCTGATAGTGGGCCTAGAACATCAGGCTTTTCATCGAAAATCTCACCAATCGCCATTAATCTATCTTTTGGCGACAAATTTCTTATATTTTTTAATGCATCGTAATTTCTAACCATATTACCATCTATCTCAACAAATTTTACCCCGGTGTTTACATCAAGCAAAAGTCCCGTTTCTAATCCAAATGAGGCTGTTACTTTATTCAGTGATTATAGCATGAGTTTTTGATACATTTTTTACTTTTCTTGACTCAAACAATATTTTGTTGTCTGCACATAAGAAATAACGCAACGAAGTTTGGTTTAGAATGATAAATAGCACCCTGATTGAATTAAAAAAATTACTCAACAGCATGGAAAAAGACTTTGGGCTAAATTCCTTATCGGAAGTCGAAAGAAATGTTTTATATGCTATAAAAGACTTGGAAAAAGAAAAGGGCACCGCCAAAACTGGATATTTATTGAGCCACGAATTTACAGCCAATATGAGTAGAATTTCTGTTTTTAGAAGTATCAAAACGCTTGAGAAACTTAAGAAAATTAAACGCAAAACGTCGAAACGCGGAGAATACGTAATATTACCTATCAACTAGTTTGAGTAATCCAACTATGAATAGAAATGTAAATCGTAAGGAGTTGGTTAACACCAAAAACGCGCTTAAAAAAGAATGGATGCAAAAACAACTTAATATCGAAATAACGACCGCTGAAGGTAGCCGTTATATTGATGACGTAACTAAGAGAAAAATTAAAGAATATTCGCTAAGTAGCCAAAATCGACGAAAATTCTTAATGTATTGTATTAGAGCCCATCTCGAGAGCGATTATCTGCTTGTAGCAAACTTGATTAAGTTAATTGGTATCTCTCGAGCAGGCGCCGAGACAATGATAAAAGAGTGTGAGACAGCAGGGTGGATAGTAGTAAAACGTGGAAATAAAAATGAGCGAAATATCCAAGCCTCTGACGTAACGGTAGAAACATACAAAGAATATTGCGACTGGCTTTGGGTGATTATCAATAAGTCCGAAATGAGAAGCCTATCAGCATCTATAAATGAAATAGAAAAATTAGAACAGACGATGTTATGAAAATTCAAGAGGCTGTCTAGTTACTTATCATTGTCTGCCAAACACTATTAGTAGATTGTGTGAAATATCGAGGGTGGTTTTTTTATGGGAAAATGGTTTGTAGAATGTTTTTTAGTTTTTGTAGGCTATACTACAATCTACACTTTTACTCTCGGGTTTATTTACCCAATGCAAAAAATCATTATGCCTGAAAACTCACTACTAGCATCACTTTTGTTTCTTCCGCATGGTGTAAGAGCAACAGCATTTTTCCTTTTTGGATTAAGAGCAGCTTTTTATTTGATACCAGCGCATTTTGCGATGTGGTACATTTCTGTGCATGGTGCTGATATAAAATTGGATATTTTTTCTCCACTCGTAAGCATACTCGGCTGTATGATTGGTTACCTAATTTTTTTAAGTGTAAGAAATTTTCTACCAAAAAACGTCCAAGACAAAGGTTGGCTTTTAGTGATCCTGATCATTATTTTGTCAGCGTTCTTTAATAGTATTGGACTTTCAAGACTACACTCGTCTGCAAATGATCTAGAATATCTCTTGGCTTATTTTTGGGGAGATGTTTTAGGAGGTGTGATTTTCTTAGTTCTCGCCATGTTTACTTGGAGGTTTTTAAAAAATTCAAATTTTAGCTAATCGTCATCTCTCGATTTAGTTGGTTAAGCTCACTTACCAAGTTGCCTACAGTGAATTTTTATGCCCATTTGGGTTCAAGAATAATTGATATGGCGAGTTTTATTTTTAAATAATTTTAAACAAGAGGTGTCGAAATTGGAGAGACAAACAGATCCTAGCCTAAACGGTTTATTTCATGCTATATTTTTTCAAATTGCAGGGATAGCGATTGCACTTATAGCTAATAGTGCGAATTTTGCTTTAATTTTATTTGCTGATACCGACGGATACGAAATTGCCTTGTGCGTTCCAATTATCGCTACGGCCTTATTTACGTTTGTCTGGGGTGATGCAACTCTTCAATCCCAGGTTGCAAATATTAAGGATGCAACTGTTGAAACTAAGAAAACTCATGCCTACAAATATATATCCACTCAACCCTATAATTTACTTAGACTTATGAACCTAATTCTTGCAGTTGCTTTGGCTGTATCTCAGTTTTCAATTTTGTTTTCTGGATAATTACGAAACATCATTCTATTTTTTTTTATTAAAAAGTAGATTTGTCCTAACCGACGAACCAGTTAGAATTAAAAATTGTGTGAAGATAAGGTGGCCCACTAGTAACGAACTATTTTCACTCAATCACAAAGACAGTGCTCTGCATCTGTTGTACAATCTGTTTCGCAACATTCGCAGCTTGCACAGTTATCTATGTCACCACAGTCACAACTGCTACAATTACAGTCACTACTACAATAAGCACAATTATTATATTGATTATCTGAAGCCACAAGTAACCCTTTCATAGGCGTTAACGTCCATCAAATAAAATATCTTAGTGTTGATTACTCAGGTTTTGGAGCAACTCTTTTAATAAATCATTAGTCTTTTCTTGCAG
>JAQWIK010000078.1 GCA_029248915.1 Paracoccaceae bacterium
GCGCTATTCGAAACCTCATTGGATATGGTAAAATTTTGTTGAGTAACCATCGCAAAAGCTTTTCATCCAAGGGTCTTTTGTAGTTTTCTTCAATGTAGGCTCGAGCATGGTCGACAAGATGCATATAATGGACTCCTGACGGGCAGGTAGTCATACAAGCCAAACATGACAAGCATCTGTCAATATGGGTAACCGTTTTTTTATCCGGCACACGCCCGGACTCCAACATTGAAGAAAACTACAAAAGACCCTTGGATGAAAAGCTTTTGCGATGGTTACTCAACAAAATTTTACCATATCCAATGAGGTTTCGAATAGCGCTGATTTTGGCAAAATTAGCTAAGCCATTTTCATGGCTTATTCCAGATGCCCGACTGAAGGCGATGATTAATATGGTTCCTAAAAAGATACCTGGAATCAGCTTAAATGATGACCCGCAAAGTTTCTATCCTGATAAATCGAAAAGGATGCGTGTGGCTTTAATGACCGGCTGTGCGCAAAGGGCTTTAGACACGGACATAAATGATGCCACAATCCGCGTCTTGAAACGCTTTGGTTGCGAGGTAGTCATAGCTGCTGGGCAAGGGTGCTGTGGATCACTTAGCCATCACATGGGCAAAAAGAATGATGCAAAATCTACAGCGCTTCGAAATATAGACGCTTGGTATTCAGAGCTAAATGATAATGGCTTAGATGCTATTGTCATCAACACCAGCGGGTGCGGAACTACAGTTAAAGATTACCAGCACATGTTTGCAGGAACGGAGCATGAAAAAAAGGCTAGTACTATTGCTAGCCTGACTAAGGATGTTTCAGAAATTTTACTTGAATTAAATCTTCCCCAACAGGCAGAAAACCAAATAAACATAGCTTATCACGCAGCCTGCTCACTGCAGCATGGACAGAAAATAATTAGCCATCCAAAGGATGTACTAAAGCAATGTGGTTATCAGATAAGTGAGCAAAAAAACTCTCACCTTTGCTGTGGCTCCGCTGGTACTTATAATCTTTTGCAACCAAAAATATCTGAAGAACTGAAAAATAGAAAAGTTCAGAGTTTAGAAGCAAAAAGACCAGATATAATAGCAGCTGGAAATATAGGTTGTATGATGCAAATTGCTTCTTCGACCAACATTCCAGTAGTGCATACAGTTGAGTTGGTTGATTGGGCAACAGGGGGCCCCAAACCTAAAAAGTTGATCGATAGTCCTTAGACAAAGTTTTCAGATTTAATAGCCATAAATCACAAATTAATAGTCCCTTGAAAATTATTTTTTAATTCCCACCTATCATCAAGAGATGCCTAATATGGGTCTCTTTACATCAGACCGCCTGCGCCGATTATCGGGTAGGTGCAAATTGGAATCGCTCATAGGAGGATAGACAATGAGACAATTTGATTTTTCACCACTTTACAGGGCTACAGTAGGTTTTGACCAAGTAGCCGATATGTTTGATCGTGTTCTAACTTCAGACATTCAAACATCTAGTTACCCGCCGTATAATATCGAAAAGACTGATGAAGATGCATATCGGATCTCTTTGGCAGTTGCTGGTTTTTCCGAGGCAGACTTAAATGTTGAAGTTAGAGAGAACTCATTAATAATTTCGGCCAGCAAATCGGAAGAAGAAAAAAAGAGTTATTTGCATAGAGGTATTGCGACACGAAGCTTTGACCGTCGTTTTCAGCTAGCTGATCACGTTCACGTCACTGGAGCAAACCAGTCGAATGGAATGCTGCATATAGAATTAAAACGCGAAGTGCCTGAAGCTTTGAAGCCAAGAAAAATCCATATTTCAGGGAGCTCCTCAAATCAAACTATTGAGGCTCTAGCTAGCTAATAACCTAGAATGGATAGCGCTGGCTAATCTGCCGGCGCTACTACCGCAGCGATAGGTCCAATATCGAAACCAAAGCCCATTCGATTAAGTTTTGGTGCGTATAGCCTGGATATATTACCATCCAAATAAAGAGCATTATCGATATCTAAATGATTTAAGAAAGTACTAGCAAAGTCATGGAAATTCACTGATCTATTTGAAATTAAAAATACTGCCGTTAGTCCGTCACTGCTAATACCAACTCCACTTCGTATAAATTTTGAAGATCCGCCCTTTATAAATTTAGGGTGAAGTTCGCCGTTAAAAACTAGTAAAGGACCTGATTGTGTTGCGTAATTACATTGTAGTTCTTGTTGTGCAAATTTTTCTGTTTCAAGGATGATAAATTCTCTTTTGTTAAAGCAAAATACACCATTTGGAAGTAACCCGAAGTTGCCTGGTCCATCTCTTGTAATGAGAGACGAAACTTCTCTGAAGTTTTCGACATACAAGCCAACGGGCGATCTATCGTTATGATACATTCCACCATTTGTGGCAAAAATAATATTTAGGCCTTGCTCTTTTACGAAAGATTCTAATTTCTGGAACTGTCCAATGTTTTTTCCATTTTCATCAAGTAAAAATAAGCGCAGATCGTCCTCTGGTAATCTGGCTGTACAGGCCGTGAAAGGTGTTTCTCGAAATACAAAGTCCCTACAATCTGCAGACCAAACGGGAGCTACCCATAATGCTAAGATAAGAGTAAAAATTTTCATTCAGTATCCAAATCTCTTTTTATATTTTCTTGAGAAAAAAGCCTCCTTGTTTCGTCCATCCTATCAAATGTTTCATCTATGCGAAATCTCAGGTCAGGTGTGTATTTCAAAGTTAAATTTTTTGATATTGATCTGCGAATCTCAGATTTATTTTTTGCCAATAGTGCAATTAAATTCTCACCTCCTTTTCCTCCCAGGGGACAAACATAAGCTGTTACAATTTTTAGGTCGGGAGATGCAGTAACTTCACTGACAGTTACAGATATTCTATTTAAATCGGGATCATGAATTATGCCTTGCATTAATATGTCAGACAATGCTCTCCGAATGAGCTCTCCCACCCGTAGTTGCCTTTGCGATGGTCCGGGGCCATCATTAAATTTATTCTTTGCCATTTTTGATAATCTATTACCTTAATATTGATCTTTGCCAAATGTGTGTAGTCACGTTATTGACAATATAGCAAAGTACTAAGGACGTAAAATGGCTGATTTACTTAAGGTAGTGGTAACTGGAGTTTCAGGGCGGATGGGGCAAACTCTGATAAACCTTATAACTTCAAGTGATAAACTAGAACTTGTAGGTGCTCTGGAACGTTTAAACCACGAATGGGTTGGGCAGGATATAGGCCTTGCCATGGGTGGCAGCGAACTCGGAGTAATTGTTTCTGCAGATCCAATAGAGGCTATTGCAAATGCTGAAGCAGTCATTGATTTCACCACACCTACGGCGACGATTGAGTTCTCAAAGTTTGCTGCGCAAGCTCGCGCTATTCATATTATTGGTACAACTGGAATGTCTGAGAAAGATTTAGAAAAAATAAAGGCAGCAAGTTATCATTCAGTTGTTGTAAGAGCTGGGAATATGTCTCTTGGTGTAAACTTATTAGTCGCTTTAACTAAAAAGGTTGCAGCAGCGCTAGATGATGAATTTGATATTGAAATTATTGAATCGCATCATAAACATAAGGTGGATGCTCCGTCGGGAACTGCTTTGATGCTAGGAGAAGCCGCAGCTGATGGGCGGGGCATAGGTTTAGCTAAATCTGCGGATAGAGGTCGAGATGGTATAATTGGGCCCCGAAATAAGGGTTCTATCGGATTCGCCTCAATTCGGGGTGGAGATATTGTGGGTAAGCATGACGTTTTGTTCGCATCTAATGGTGAGCAATTGACCCTGAGCCATAATGCAACAGATAGGAATATATTTGATCGAGGTGCTTTAAAAGCGGTACTTTGGGGACGAGATAAGCAGCCTGGTGAGTATGACATGATGGATGTTTTGGGTTTAAACTAGTTTTGGCTGATAATTAAGGATTTATTGCTATCAAGACTTTCAGCATAAAACTTATTACGTTTTTGTTAATTGCTAGCCAGATTTCAGCAAGTGAAATTACTGTTAGCAGTCGTTCCGATTTCGAGGATTTAGTTATTAATAAGAAATTAGAACGTTTTTTGATCTCATTATCCGTGACTAAAGATGGAAAAATTAAAGGCTCTGCAGCCGCCAGGAGTGTTACTGGCGATTGGGATTGGATAGATGATTTTTTTTGTAGATCCATGCTTTGGGGTGCGCGAGAAATAAAATATAATTGCCAGAAAGTGACGTTTGATGGACGGCGTCTGCGTTTTATTTCTGATCAAGGAAAAGGACAATCGGCTAGTTTCGCATTGCGCTAACTTTGATTTTTGAAAGGTTCCATTCCTTTTCTGGCTAATTCATCTGCGCGCTCATTTTCTGTGTGTCCAGCATGTCCTTTAACCCATTCCCAGATAACTTCATGCCTTAATCTAGCGTGATCTAATCGACGCCACAATTCAGCGTTTTTTACTGGTTTTTTTGATGCTGTTTTCCATTTATTATTTTTCCAATTTTTTAGCCATTGGGTCACACCATTTTTGACGTAAGAGCTGTCAGTAATAATTTTTATTTTACTAGGCCGATCCAAAGCTTCTAAAGCGGATATTGCTGCCAATAACTCCATCTGGTTATTAGTTGTATCTCCCTGACCTCCATAAAGTTCTTTTTCCTTAATAATTTTATCGTTATTTTTGGCAACCAAAAGGACCCCCCAGCCTCCTGGACCGGGATTTCCTGAGCAAGCTCCGTCTGTATAGGCAAATAAATTATGCATGACTAAGAATTATGATAAAATTTGAACTCTGACCATCTAAACCTGTGGCTGCACCTAAATGGTGTGAAATATTACAGAAACCTTCATTTAAGAGTATATCTTTTATTTCTTGTTCTTCGAAGTATGAATATTTCCGGCCAATTTTATCACGCTTTTCCCCAGTTCCTAATTTCAAACCAAGACTAAACAAACCATTTGACTTGAGACTTTTGAATATTTTTTGGATCAATGGTCTGATCTCTTTTTTTGGAGCATGCAGAAGCGAGAAGTTAGCCCAAATTCCATCATATTTAGCCGATGAATGAAATGATTTGAAATCAGCTATCCAAGAGTTAATTTGCTGTTCGCTAGACACGATTTCAATCATTTTTTCTGAAGCGTCGAAAGCATCAACCTTAAAACCATCTATTAAAAATTTTTTTGCAAAATAGCCAGGTCCACACCCATAGTCCAAAACAAGACTATTTTTTGGTAATGCGCTTGAAAAATCACGATATGCTTTCAAAGAAACTTGATCTACATCCAAGTCTGCATATTGAGCTGCACTTCTGTTATAGATGCCAATTGTTTTGTTATCCATTTACCATCCTAAATTTATGGATAAGCAAATTATAACAAGAAGCGTTAAAATACTTCTTAAATAGAGCCACCATTCTGGTGTCATGTGCCAGTAATAGAATCGCATGTCGATTACAAAGACCCCTAAAAAACCAATAATTAAGCTTATAAATGGATTGCTTAATATACCGTTAAAAGTAAAAAAAGCCCATAGAGCGGGCAACACTGACAATATGAGACCAATAGGCCTTCTGTTGTCGCTCACATTTGTTGCGAAACCCCATAAAACGCCTGACATGAACGCAAGAATAACAGTACCGTAAGTCAAATTTATGCTGGCGCCTTTATATTCTTCGTTGAACCAATTTAATTTGGAGTTTTCTAAACTAAATCCAAGTGAGGTAGCGGTTCCCCAAAAAAAAGGTATCAAACCAGCCAAACCCAAAATTAAGGCTGAAGTAGGAATTTTTGTCACGCTGGTTCTCTTAAAACTCTTGGTACTTTGAAGTTAACGTTTTCGATAGCAGTCTCTACGATTTCTACGTCAACCAGATGATTTTCTCTAAATGAGTCAATAACTTCATTTATAAGAACTTCTGGAGCTGATGCCCCCGCTGTAATACCTAAATTTCTTATACCTTTTAAAGCTCTAAAATCTATTTCGTCAGCTCTCTGAACGAGTTGGGAATAGTTGCAGCCAGCTCTTTTACCAACTTCAACTAAACGTTTAGAATTAGATGAATTTGGAGCACCCACTACTAAAAGTGCTTCGATCTTATTTGCTATTTCTTTAACTGCAAGTTGTCGATTTGTTGTTGCATAGCAAATATCTTCTTTATGTGGGCCCTGGATAGCGGGAAATTTTTTTTGCAGAGCTTGAACAACTGAAAATGTATCATCAATCGATAGCGTTGTCTGTGTCACATAAGCAAGATTTTGGGTATCCCTTACCTCTAAATTTTGAACGTCACTTTCATCTTCAACGAGCAAAACTTCCCCTTCGGGCAACTGCCCCATAGTTCCGATTGTTTCAGGGTGGCCGCGGTGGCCAATCATTACAATTTGTAATCCATTTTTGTAGTGACGCTCCGCCTCAATATGAACTTTGCTGACTAGCGGACAAGTAGCATCTACAAAAACTAAGTTTCTTGCTTCTGCAGCACTCGGTACTGCTTTCGGCACACCATGCGCAGAAAAAATAACTGGTCGGTCACTAGGACATTCATCAAGCTCTTCAACAAAAATTGCACCTTTATCTTTTAATCCATCCACTACAAATTTATTGTGTACAATTTCATGTCTAACGTAGACTGGCGCTCCCCACTTATCTAAAGCCATTTCGACAATTTGAATTGCACGGTCGACTCCAGCACAAAACCCTCGTGGCGCTGCTAGAAAGATTTTTAATTCTGGCTTTTTCATTTACATCTCAAAGCGAATTGGTTGTTTTGACAATATGTAGCGTACCTATGCCCGTAAATAGTAAATTTTGATTATTTTCTTTTTTTGTAAACTTTATTTTTGTAAAATTTTACTATTTTGTTCTAAGATTGAAATACGTATCTGTCTGAAAATATTATCATCGCTCGAAGACTTAAATTTATGACCAAAAATAATCATCAACTCTTAATAGCTTTAGGAAGCAATATTGGCTTAGCTACGTCTCGACCTGTTGATATAATTAAGGAAGCAATAATCGAACTAAGCAAAAGTGGCATTATTTTAAAGTCGCTCAGCAGGTTTTACGAAACGCCCGCTTACCCTAAGGGAAGTGGCCCAAATTTCGTTAATTCAGTGGTAAAAGCCGAAACTAATTATTCTGCCCACGCAATTTTGCAGAGATTGCATAAAATAGAAGAAAAATTTGAGAGGCGGAGAAATTCTCGATGGAGCGCTAGGACGCTGGATTTAGATTTACTGGCGCTAGAAGAGCAAGTGCTTCCAAGTAAGGAAGTATTTCAATATTGGTGTGACTTGCCATTGAGTGAGCAGAAGAAAAAAACACCAAGTGAATTACTGTTACCTCACCCTAGAATTCAAGATAGGGCATTTGTCCTTTTACCACTTTTGGAAATTGAGCCAAACTGGTTGCACCCGATACTCAACAAGACAGCCTTGCAACTATATCAAGAATTACCTGAGCAAACAAAAAAGAATATTCAGACAGTGCAATAAATACTTGTCTTTAAAGTTACTAGGTCTTATACGCTCAACGTCTGTAAGAGAAGTTTAGGAGAGACGCATGGCACGAGTTACGGTAGAAGATTGTGTAGATAAGATCCCTAACAGGTTTGATCTAGTGATGCTTGCATCACATAGAGCACGAGAAATTTCTTCTGGCTCCGCTATTACTGTTGATAGAGACAACGACAAAAACCCGGTCGTTTCTTTGAGAGAAATTGCTGACGAAATGCAGTCAGCCGATGAGCTTCGTGAGAGATTAATTGAGTCAAATCAGACTCAAATTGAGATCGACGAACCAGAAGAAGACTCAATGGCAATGCTTATGGGTGGAGAGCCTGATCAGCCAGCTGAAGATGATATGTCCGAAGAAAAGCTATTAAGAGCTTTGATGGCGGCAAAGGGGCAGTGATACTATAAAGTCTTGCTGGGAAATGCATGTTAACCGCAGAAGCTCTCGCAGATCTAGTTGCAAAATATAATCCAAAATCGAATTCAGTTAAGATTATTGAGGCGTATAATTACGGGCAGACTAAACATGAAGGCCAGTTTAGAAAATCTGGAGAGCCTTATTTTACGCATCCGGTATCCGTAGCAGAAATTTTAGCTGAACAGCGTTTAGATGATGCAACAATCATTACAGCTTTGCTGCATGACACAATAGAAGACACAGGCTCAACAAAACAGGATATTACTAGGCTGTTCTCGAATGAGATATCTGAGCTTGTTGATGGGGTAACAAAACTTACAAAAATACAATTGAGCTCTATGGAGACACAGGAAGCTGAAAACATTCGAAAGTTGTTGATGGCTATTGCTCAGGATATCAGGGTTATTCTTGTTAAGCTTGCTGATAGATTGCACAACATGCGCACAATAAAAGCGATGCCTCGCTCTAAGCAGCAGCAAAAAGCCCGAGAAACAATGGATATTTTTGCACCCTTAGCAGGCCGAATGGGTATGCAATTTATTCGCGAAGATTTAGAGGATCTAGCATTTAAAGTTCTCAACCCTAAGGGACGGGAATCTATCATACGAAGGTTTATCAATCTACAAAAAGATGCAGGTGATATAATTCAGCGAATCTCACGTGATATGCATACAGAATTTGGGAGAGAGTTTATTGAAGCTGAGGTTTTAGGCCGTGCGAAAAAGCCTTATTCCATGTGGCGCAAAATGCAAGAAAAGGAGCTATCGTTTTCGCGTCTTTCAGATATTTATGGATTCCGAATTATTTGTGCCTCCGAAGTAGATTGTTATAGAATTCTTGGAGTGATACATCGCCGCTGGAAAGCTGTTCCAGGGCGTTTTAAAGATTATATTAGTCAACCCAAATCAAATGGCTATAGATCTATTCATACCACTGTATCTGGGCGTGATGGAAAACAAGTAGAGGTTCAAATTAGAACCCGTCAAATGCATGATGTGGCGGAAAGTGGTGTTGCTGCCCACTGGTCATATCGGGATGGTGAAAGAAGCGAAAACCCTTTTACGGTCGACCCTGTGCAATGGATCACACGTTTAATAGATGATTTCGATAGCGAGGAAGATCATGAAGTTTTTTTAGAAGCTGTTAAACTGGAAATGTATGCTGACAAAGTTTTCTGTTTCTCGCCAAAAGGCGATGTTTTAACTTTTCCGGCAGGTGCAACCCCAATAGATTTTGCTTATGCTATTCACACAAGAATAGGCAATTCTTGCGTTGGAGCAAAGGTGGATGGTCTAAGAGTCCCGCTTTGGACTAAATTGCGTAATGGTCAATCTGTTGAAGTTATAACTGCTCAGGGGCAGAACCCGCAGCCTACTTGGTTGGATATGACTGAGACTGGTAAAGCAAAAACTGCAATACGAAGAGCGCTTAGAGAAGTTGATAAAGAACGCATGGTTGTTATGGGTAAAGCGCTATTGAGAACTGCGTTTGAGCATATTGGTAAAAAAGCTACTGATAAGTCACTTGAGCTTGCAGCTTCAAAAATGCGATTTTCGGACCCCAAAGAACTTTTAGCTCGCGTCGGCAGTACTGAAGTAAGGCCAGGCCATGTTGTCCGGTTAGTTCATCCTAAGGTTGCTGCCGCTGATGATTTTGATGTAGATCAAGCGAGTGCAGTCATAGGTTTAAATGAAGGTCAGTTCCTAGACCGAAGGCCATGTTGTGGGCCTTTGCCTGGTGAGAGAATTGTTGGGATTGCTTCAGGAGGATCAGGAGTTTTCATTCACGCAATAGACTGTCTGGAATTAGTTCGTTTTGAGGAAAAGCCAGAACTTTGGATAGATCTGCATTGGCATGTTGGTAAGCACGCAGCAGTTTATCCGACAGGCATTGAAATAACGATTAGTAACGATGCAGGTGTTTTGGGAAGAGTCTGTACTATAATTGGAGAAATGGGCGCTAATATTTCTGATTTATCTTTTGTGGATAGAAAACCAGACTTCTTCAAAATAGAAATCTCTGTTGAGTTAAATGGAATTGAACACTTGCATTCTTTGTTAACTCAGTTAGAGGCTGAGGCTGAGGTGGCGTCGGTCAAGCGATGTCGGGGCTATAAGCAAGAGTATATACCTCAGGAATAAGGAAATTTTACCTTGGTGTTCAAGCGGCGAGATAGGCGGTCAATAGTAAGTATTTTGATGCGTTTTTTTTGGCCCAAAGGTGGATGGACAAGAGCGTTTCACTACGTGAACTATAGATTGCGTCGTTTGCCGGACTCATCCCAAAAGATTTCCCGTGGAATTTGGGCCGGCTTATTTACTACTTTTACCCCCTTTTATGGCCTGCATTTTCTTACAGCTGCAATTGTAGCAAGGCTTTTGAAGGGAAACATACTTGCTGCATTATTAGCTACTTTCTTTGGGAACCCACTTACTTATGTGCCGATAGGTGTAATTTCTTTGCAAACAGGCCATTTTTTTCTGGGGACTGACTATATTCCTTCAGGTGAGGGTGGCAAATCAATCTTAGAAAAATTTTTAGATGCAGGGGCCGATCTTAAGCAAAATATATTTGCGCTTGTTAAAGGTTTAAAAACAGACTGGTCGCGATTAGAAATTTTTTATCAAGAAGTATTTTTTCCATATATGATAGGTGGAATTATACCTGGTTTGATAATGGCTTCGTTGGGTTATTACTTGAGTGAGCCAATTATAAGGGCTTATCAAAACAGGCGGAAAGGCTTTTTGCTTAAAAAACTCCGTGCATTGAAGCCACGACCCTCTGATAAACCTGGCAAAAAGAAATAAGTGACATAAAATATAGGCGAGAGCACCTCAAAGGAATAATTGCAATGGATTTTATAAAAGACCTGAGACTAGGCGTAAATATCGATCATGTTGCTACAGTACGTAATGCCCGTGGATCTGCATATCCAGATCCTGTGAGAGCTGCGATGATTGCTCAAGAAGCTGGAGCAGATGGGATAACTGCACATTTGCGGGAAGATAGGCGACATATTGTTGATGAAGATATAGCATCAATTATAAAAGCAATTGATATTCCCTTAAACTTTGAGATGGCTGCTACTGATGAAATGCAGAAAATAGCTTTAGGTCATGAACCTCATGCTGTTTGCATAGTGCCCGAAAAGCGCGAAGAACGAACAACCGAAGGTGGTTTAGATGTCGTTAAAGATGAAAGCAAACTTGCTAATTTTATTGAGCCACTGAGGGAAAAAGGTTGCCGAGTTTCTATTTTTATAGCGGCAGATGATACTCAAATTAGGGCAGCAAGTAAGATTGGTGCACATGTTGTAGAATTACACACGGGTGCATATTGCGATTTGCATTATGAGAAAAGTTATCAGGAGCGAGATGCTGAACTCTCTCGTTTAAAAGATATGGCTTCTTTTGCACATAGTTTGGGTCTCGAAGTTCATGCTGGTCACGGGCTAACTTATGATACCGTGACACCTATTGCCGAATTGCCGGAAATAGTTGAGTTGAACATTGGTCATTTCTTAATTGGTGAAAGTATATTCACTGGGTTAAAAGACGCCATCCTCAGAATGAGAGATTTGATGGATAAAGCGCGCTCAAAATGATACTCGGAATTGGAACAGACCTGGCTAATATAGATAGAATCCAAGGCGTTTTAACTAGGCACGGGGATAGGTTTAAAAAACGAGTTTTTACTGAAATAGAGCAGGCTAAAGCTTCACGGCGGAAAGACGAAGCTGGAACTTATGCAAAGCGGTGGGCTGCAAAAGAAGCCTGTTCTAAAGCGCTCGGCACTGGTTTGCGTATGGGAATAGCTTGGAGAGATATGGCTGTAAGCAATTTGTCTAGTGGACAACCGATAATGCAGGTTACGGGTTGGGCTAAGAAACGATTAGATGAAATAACACCTGTTGACCATGAAGCAATTGTTCATGTGTCTTTGACGGATGATCATCCTTGGGCACAAGCCTATGTAGTAATTGAAGCAAGGCCTTTAGCTTGACAGGTCACGTAACAACGATAAGAACAAATAAAGTAGCTGAGGTAAAAAACTATGGCAAAAACTGAAAAAAGTTTGGGCGGTTCAGTAATTGAGACGGTCAAAACGATAGTCTATGCACTTATTTTGGCTGGAATATTTAGGTCTTTATTTTTCCAACCTTTTTGGATTCCCTCTGGTTCAATGAAAGATACGCTTTTAATTGGAGATTTCCTTTTTGTGAATAAAATGGCGTATGGATATTCATATGCATCCTGTCCCAGTGTAATAATCCCTCGTTTTGGTATTAATGTTGATGCGGAAGACTTTTGTGGTTTTTTAAAAGGTAATAATGAGCGCTTACTCGGAGGACAACCGCAAAGGGGTGACGTAGTTGTATTTAGGCACCCAGTGACTGGAAGAGATTATATTAAGCGTCTTATTGGCCTGCCTGGAGACAAGGTGCAAATAAAAGATGGTTTAATTAGTATCAATGACAAAAAAGTTGAAACCTCTGAAGCTGGAATTTTTGTTGAGACTTATGGGCCCCAAGGGCCATTTCGAAATCAACCACGCTGTTCCAATAATCCAAAAAAATTTGGCGAAGACTGTGAAAAATTTCGAATAAAGTCTACCCTGCCTGATGGTCGATCTTTTTTTAATTTGGATACATTCAAGGGCGAGAATATAGGTAACAGTATTTATAATGTCCCATCCGGCCATTATTTTTTTATGGGTGATAATCGAGACAATTCTCTTGATAGTAGAATAGGCCAAGTCCAAGGTGGTGTAGGCTTTGTTCCTTACGAGAATTTGGTAGGAAGAGCAGATCGAGTTATGTTTTCATCAGCTGGCCGCTCCATGCTATTTTTCTGGACGTGGAGAAGTGATAGATTTTTTAAGGCAATTCGGTGAAAAAATCTGAATCTATTCGATTTTTTGAACAGAGATTGGGCTATGAATTTTCCGATGTAAGTTTGCTGATTGAAGCCTTAACTCATTCATCTATAGCTTCTGAATCTAGAAAGGATAATCAGAGATTAGAGTTTCTAGGTGACCGTGTTCTTGGTCTCGTTATGGCAGAAGCTTTATTGGAAATTGATCAATTTGCATCGGAGGGAACCCTTGCACCAAGATTTAATGCTTTGGTTCGAAAAGAGGCGTGTGCTGAAGTTGCACGCCACATTGATCTGGGTGGTGTATTGAAAATAGGTCGATCTGAAATGCTTTCAGGAGGCCGCAGAAAGGATGCATTACTTGGGGATGGCATGGAGGCTGTAATTGCTGCCATTTATAAAGATGGTGGTTTTGAAGTTGCCAAAAGAACGATAACAGAGCTTTGGGGTGATCGAATAAAGAATGTAAAAGGTGATGCCCGTGATGCAAAAACGATGCTTCAAGAGTGGGCGCAGGCCAGAGGTCAAAACCCTCCTAAATATGAGATTATGTCGCAAAGTGGTCCTGATCATGCGCCAGAATTTCTGGTAAAGGTACTTCTAGACTCAGGAGAAACTGCAGATGCTACAGCTGGCAGTAAAAGGCAGGCAGAGCAAATGGCCGCCAAATCTCTACTGCAAACCATGGGAGAATTAATTTAATGAAACGATCAGGCTTCGTTGCTTTAATTGGTGAGCCTAATGCCGGTAAGTCCACACTTCTTAACCAGATGGTTGGAACGAAAATTTCTATAGTTACGCATAAGGTGCAAACAACCAGAACACGCATACGTGGAGTTAGTTTAGAAGATCAATCTCAAATTATTTTTGTAGATACTCCCGGTTTGTTTAATCCTCGCAGGCGGTTAGACAGGGCAATGGTGGCTGCAGCTTGGAGTGGTGCTGCTGACTCCGACATAACTCTTTTGCTAGTTGAAGCACATCGGGGGTTAACCGAAGGCTCGGTAAAAATAATATCGTCCATTTCTGAAGCAGGTTTAAATGGTAAAATAGCCTTGGTGATCAATAAGATTGATAGAGTGGACGTAAATGATTTGCTTTCATTGAGCCAAGAAATTAATGAAAGCTACCCTTTTACTGAGACGTTTATGATTTCAGCAGAAAAAGGTAAGGGGGTAAATGACTTAAGGCGTTGGTTGGCATTGAATTTACCAGAGGGCCCATGGCTTTATCCTGATGATCAAATATCTGATATGCCATTGAGGATGATAGCCGCAGAAATAACTCGTGAAAAATTGACCCTTCGTTTGCATCAAGAGCTGCCGTACCAGCTAACTGTTGAGACAGAGAAGTGGGAAGAAAAGTCTGATAAATCGGTACGTATTGAGCAGATGATTTATTTGTCCAGATCGGGTCACAAGGGAATAGTGCTGGGAAAAAAAGGTGAAACCATAAAAGCTGTTTCAATGGCATCTAGATTAAGTATTGAAGAGTTTTTAGGTACAAAGGTTCATTTGTTTTTGAGACTGAAAGTAAGAGAAAAGTGGATGGAGGAAACAGAGCGCTACTCAGAGATGGGTCTGAATTTCAGGGATGGCAATGCATGACGCGTCTGACTAGTTCATTTTGGGTTCAGGCATATATAAAAAAATTAAATCTAATGGGAGTACCAGCTTTCGTAGTTTCGCACGGAGACGATACGGCTGGTGCTATTATCGTAAAGGTAAATAAATTAAATGGTGATGCAATTTTATTTGAAAGATCTTTTTCTTTAGAAAAAAATATAAGCCAATGGTCAAAATCTCAAAGTGGAGATGAAAAGGAATTAGATGAATTATTATCTCGGCAACTCTCTAGAGATAGCGATCTTTGGATTGTTGAAATAGAGTCCCGCCAAGGTAACGCTTATCTCGATGATATATAAAGTAACTTGCAAATTTAAGTTTTCAGGACGTTTACATGGAATGGCGTGATAAAGGAATTTTGTTGGCAACCAAACCATTTGGAGAAACGTCCCTTATCATCGATGTGTTTACACCTGATCACGGAAAATCTAGTGGTGTCGTGAGGGGAGGGCAGTCAAAGAAGCTCAAGCCTACGTTACAGATTGGTGCTCAATTAGATCTAACCTGGAAAGCCCGATTGGAGGAGCATCTAGGCTCTTTTCAAGTTGAATTAATAAGGTCCAGAACTGCAAATGTAATGAATGACCGCCTGCTCTTAGCAGGCATGCTATCATCCGCAACATTGATCAACAGATTTTTTCCGGTGGGGCAGGTTTATAAAGGGTTCTACGAAAGTTCGGAAAATCTTTTCGATCTGCTGCAATTTCCAGATATCTGGGCACTCGGTTACTTCAGGTGGGAACTAGAATTTCTAGAAACTCTTGGCTTTGGATTGGATTTAGAAAAATGTGCAGTCACCGGCTCCACTGAAGAATTGAAATTTGTATCCCCTAAATCTGGCCGAGCTGTTTCGGAAGCCGCTGCTGGTGCGTGGTCATCTAAATTATTGCCTTTTCCGATAGCAGCAACTGGTCAAATCAATTCGCTTGAAGATATTTTGGCTGGTCTCAAAGTATCTCAATTTTTTCTGGAAAAAAAAGTATTAATCGCTTTTGGTATGGAACATTTGCCGACTGCTAGGTCAAGGTTCATTTCTTCGATAGAAAGGAAGATCAGAAATTAAGTTTCTTATCCAAAAAATTTAACTAAAATCCCTCTGGACAGTAGAGGCGTGACACCCTAGTACTGTCGCACCTAAAGCATATCGCTTTTCCATGCCCGGGTAGCTCAGGGGTAGAGCAGTGGACTGAAAATCCTCGTGTCGGTGGTTCAAATCCGCCCCCGGGCACCACGGAAACCCAACAAAATTTACCTAAATCAGTGGTCACACCTGTTTCTTTGTGTCTAGATTCTATCTGGATAAACCATGTTTTGTCAAAGTGTGTGTGACCCAGTGAGGATTTAAAACCAGTTATGATTTTAAAATTTTCCCTTAACTTGTCTGCAAGTACCTTTGAAAGAGTTTGACTAATCATCGACTACTTTCGGCAAAGGCACCTTGTCCCGCCAACTGGGAGTGGCGATGCAGAGGTAATCTGTCGCCAAGATTATTTGATACTATACATGCAAGCTTCGTAGTAACAACATAGTACCTTGTTGAAAATTGCTCAGGAAAACCAGAATGATATCTCAGATCGCTGCTAACTCACAAACATCAATGGTAAAATTAAAAACCGGTCTCTCGCTTTATACCGTCGAACTCGGTAACCCAGTTGGCGCACCGATGCTGATCTTGCACGGCGGCTGGGGGCCAGCGGACAAAGAAGAGCACAGGTTGGATATTTTGAACGAAGAGATACGTTCCAAGTTTCGAATAATCTATTTTCATCAACGCGGGTGGGGACGGTCGAAAATTGAAGAGGTATCTGGAACCGATACCCCCACTGGGATTGATGCAAACATCGCCGATTGTGAAGTGTTAAGGCAGCATTTTGGTATTGACAGATGGGAAATCGTTTATGGCGGTTCGAATGGCGCTGCTCTAGGGTTGGCCTATGCCGCCAAATATTTTGGCAGCACTGTTTCCGGCTTGGTATTGCGCGGATTGTGGCTGATTCGGGAGCAGGATTTGGACCACGACTATGGAGACGGTAAAAATGGCAAGGGAAAGTATTATCCTGCGCAGTGGCGTCGGTTCATCGGGCATGTTGGATACAAGACACGAGCTGATTTGGAAAGATTGGAAAAAACTGAGTTTCCCGGGTTGGAAATCGTAAACAACTATTGGGAGTTGATGATGGGCGAAAGCCCTGACGAAAGGCAAAAAGCAGCGGCAAGCTGGTTGAAGTGGGATAGTCTGGGCGCAACTGTAGATGTCGACAATGATAATTCTCCCGCAACTAGTATCGAGCTACTGACTTCAGATGAGGATATCGTTAAGTTGGGCTTGACCTTTTACAAGAGTTTGAATTCGCATGCGTCTGCAATTAACTCGAAAAACTTTCTCGATACAGTAGTTGCGAAAATCCACGGAGATGGTGAGCGTGTTATTGAAAGTCGCGAGGAACGTGTTCGTTCTCTACGAAAAAAAATAAGATTCATCACTGGCGAATTCGACATGCTTTGCCCTCCTGCTTTTGCCTATGAAGTTATTGAAAAGCTATTAGAGAGCGAAACAGATATGGATGAGCGAACAGAAATTGAAAGTTGCACGCTGAAGAAAACATGTCAGATTGTAAAGGGAGCTTCCCATTCTCAATATGACCCGGGCATGCCTGACGCTATTCAGAAAGCGATGCTTGAAACTGCGTTTGGTGAGCATTAGTGATGACCAGTGTGACCGATGATACTGATATCTTTCTAACTTATTGATTTAACTTAGTAGCTCAGGGGTAGAGCAGTGGACTGAAAATCCTTGTGTCGGTGGTTCAAATCCGCCCCCGGGCACCATATTTCAAATTAACATACTGATATTGTTAT